>JASGCG010000019.1 GCA_030054235.1 Bacteroidia bacterium | reverse complement strand
TCCTGTCCCTCCTCGAGGGCGACGCTGCGTGGATCGAAGAGCATCACGAAGACATCTGTCAGGGCAATCGGGCTGTCGCTAACCTGATTGATACCCTGACAGGTGTATATCTCAGCACCATCTACAAGCTGCGGAACCTGAAATAATGGCCACTGAAACCATCTTCACCATACTCGGCTTTATAATCACGGCTCTCAGCTTCATTGGGGCCTTAATCACCGTTTGGGTCAATCTCACCAATAAGCTGACGCTGCTTGAAGCGCGCCTTGGATTTGGCGACGAGAAGTTCAACGCCATTGACAAGAAGTTCGATGAGGTGATGATCCACCTCCGCAGGATTGAAGACAAACTAGATAACAAGGCAGACCGATAATGAGCTTCTGGGATAGGTTTGAAAGCAGCCGCGACGGCGTTGAGGACACCATCGAGTTCACGATCCGCATGGCCGTGACCACACTGGCCTGCGTGATCCTTGTGGTTGTTGTTGCGATGGTTGTCGGCCTGTTCATGCCCAAGGAGGTTGTGGACAGCGACAAGGTGTTCGAGATTATCGGCCCCGCCTTCAACACTGTCGTCGGCGCTTTCGTTGGTCTTCTCGGTGGCTTGAGCCTAAATGCCAACGCACGCGACCCCAAGCCGGAAGAGCCGCTGGAGCTGACTGAACCTGCTCCAGAGCCGGAACCTGCGCCCGTCGCTCCAACGCCAGTCGTCGCTCCAGTCGTCGCTGACGACGATGATGACGATGATGACATGGCCCCTTGGGAGAAGTATCGGAACGACCTGCGCTATGACGCGAACGGCGACGGCGTGGTCGATGAAGATGACTTTCCCGACTGGCGTAACCCGGCGGCGTAGCGATGGGCGAACTCTCTACCGTTGAAATGATCGGCCAGCTCTGGCCCATCGTTCTTGCGTTCATCACGCTGACGATCATCCTCGCAAAGATGGACGTTCGCCTCGCTGTGGTTGAGGAAAAGATCAAGACGCTATTTGAATTGTGGAATAGCAGGAAGGACGACAAATGAGCCTGATCAACCTGCAAAAAAAGATCGGAGTTACGGCTGATGGTGCGTTTGGTCCGGGAACTTTCAAGCGCGCTGCGGCTTACTATAAGCTATCACCAAATCGCGCTGCGCATTTTTTTGCTCAAACGGCGCACGAAAGCGGCAACTTCAAGGCGTTCTCAGAAAACCTCAACTACAGCGTCAAGGGGCTTCGCGGCACGTTTGGTAAGTATTTCCCGACTAGCCTCTCGGCTCAGATGTATGCGCGCCAGCCGCAGAGGATAGCTAATCGCGTCTACGCCAATCGCATGGGCAACGGAGACGCGGCCAGTGGCGACGGCTGGAAGTATCGCGGGCGCGGCGCGCTGCAATTAACTGGCAAGGAGACGTATCAAGCCTTCGCCAATTACATTGGCCGTCCAGACATCATGGACAACCCTGATTTGGTCGCCACGGAACTCGCCTTTGAAAGCGCGTTGTGGTTCTTCGACCGAAACAAGCTGTGGTCGATCTGCGATCAAGGCATCAACGAAAGGACCATTCACGCTCTAAGCTCACGGATTAATGGCAGCAAGAACCCGCACGGCCTTGACGACCGCCGCGCCAAGACGAAGAAATACGCAACATGGGCATGATGCCCAGCCCTCTAATGCTTTACGCAACGGCAGGCGCTCTGGTTATCGGCGCGGCTGCCGGGTACAAGGTCCGCGACTGGCAGTGTGATGCGGCTTATGCAAAGGCTTTGGAGAAGGCGCAGAAGCAGGCGGCTAAGAAGCAAGAGGTGGTATATGATGTTTCGCAAACGTATGAAGTCGAACGAGATCAAGCCGATGTCGTGGCAACCGAACGCATCAACACCATACGTGAAATATACAAAACGGCTCCTGCCGTTCCTGTTGATTGCTCTGCTCCTGATGATGTGCGCAGGCTGCTCGAAAGCAGTGTCCGTGACGCCAATGCCGCTTCCTCCGGCAAACCTAGCGTCGAAGTGTCCAACGCTCCAGAACCCGCCGCTACTGATGGTAGACCCTGAGCGTTCGCTCTGGGAGGCTGACATTATCGCAAAATACATAGACTGCGCCACCAAGCACCGATTGACAGTCGAGGCTTGGGTGAGCGCAGTAAATGTGAAATAGGTGAGTTTGGCTGTCCAAACCGCTAAAAACCAGCTATAGGTGACGTATGGCGACTGTTATGACCTTCACGACGCTCCAAGAGGACGTCCGGCGCTATCTTGAGCGCGGCGAGACCTATGCGTCCGACCCCGTCGTCTATGAGCAAATCCCGCGCCTGATCAACCTCGCAGAGAGACGCATAGCCCGCGAGCTGAAGATCCAAGGCTTCATCAACGTCGTGACGGGGACGCTCGTCGTCGGCCAGTCGGTCTACAGCAAGCCTGACCGCTGGCGCGACACGGTGTCGATCAACATCGGCACAGGGACCAACAGCAACACGCGCAAGCCGCTGTTCACCCGCGTCTATGAGTACCTGCTCAGCTACTGGCCGGATCGCAGCCAGACCGACGAGCCGCTCTTCTACGCAGACTATGACTATTCGCACTGGCTGATCGCACCGACGCCGGACGCCGAGTACCCCTTCGAGATCCTCTACTACGAGCTGCCGCGCCTGCTCGACGAGGACGTCCAGACCAACTGGCTGACTGAATACGCGCCGCAGCTTCTGCTGTACGGCACGCTGCTCGAGGCGACGCCGTTCCTCAAGAACGACGAGCGCATCAACGTCTGGCAGTCCATGTACGACCGCGCAGCCGCCATGCTCAACGGCGAGGATCTCGCCAAGATACTCGACCGCGCTGCGGTTCGGAAGGAAGCGTAGAATGACAAACACATTTACACAGGTCTTTGGTGGCACGACGATCTATCCGTCGGACGTCTCCTACCTCGCCCTGACGCTGTCCGCCGACACCTCCCTCGAGTGGCCGCTTGAGAGCAACTCGAACGAGAACCCTGCCGCGCGCATCATCGACGTGACGCCGACAGGCTCCTACTCGATCATCATGCCGCCCGCCGATCAGACCGGCACCGGCCAGACGGTCCTGTTCAACAACCTCGGGCCGCAGTCCGTCACCGTCAAGAACAGCGCAGGCGCGACGCTCCTGTCGATGGGGCAAGGCGAGCAGTGGCAGATTTACCTGATCGACAACAGCACAGCCGCAGGTACGTGGCGCGTGTTCCGCTACGGTGCCGCGACGGCGCAGGCTCAGGCGTCGGCTCTCGCCGGTTACGGCTTGGCGGCCACAGGCTCGACCCTGTCGCAGTCCACGCCGGTCACGCTCTTCAGCACGAACTACACTGCCGGTGCCACAGACCGCGCCAAGGCCTATGTGTGGAACGGTGGCTTGGGCACCTTCACTCTGCCCTCTGCCGTGACGGTCGGCAATGACTGGTTCGTCGCCGTGCGCAACGAGGGCACAGGCAACTGCGTCGTCACGCCGCAGGGCGCGGAGACGGTCAACAGCGCCGCGTCCCTGACCCTCGCACCGGGCGACAGCGTCACGCTGATCACAGACGGCGCGGACTGGTTCACGCTCGGCCTCGGCCAGAGCGCGGTCTTCGCGTTCGACTACACGTCGATTAACTTGGCTGGCGAGAGCGGCGACTACACGCTGACCGGCTCCGAGCTTAACCGCATCGCCTATCAGTTCACTGGCGCGCTCGCTGGCAACGTCGAGGTTGTCGTCCCGAAGACGACGCAGCAGTACTGGGTCTACAACAACACGACGGGCGGCTCGTACACGCTGCGCGTCAAGACGAACACCCAGTCGCCGGGTGTGCTGGTTACGCGCGGATCTCGCGCCATCCTGTATTGCGACGGCTCGGAAGTGGTGGACGCTGAAACGGGCGGCATCGCGACGCCAGTCGCCATCGCCGACGGCGGCACGGGCGCGACGACCGCGAACGCTGCGCTGATCAATCTGGGCGGCACGTCGGTCGGCATCGCCGTCTTCACGGCAGTCGATCAGGCGGCGGCTCAGTCGGCTATCGGCGTCAGTGGCGGCGCGAGCAACGACGCCATCGTGTTCGCAGTGGCGCTGGGGTAATGGCCGAAAAGATTGTCCAGATCAAATCTCTGCCCGGCATCAAGCGGGACGGGACGAAGTTTGAGGGCGACCAGTACGTCGACGGGCAGTGGGTGCGCTTCCAGCGCGGTCTGCCGCGCAAGATCGGCGGCTACCGCGCGATCAGCAAGTACCTGCGCGAGGTCAGCCGCGCGCTCAACGAGTACACGCAAGACAACCTGACATACATCCACAGCGGCTCGGCCAACTTTGTCGAACGGTTCTACATCGACGGCAGCTACAACACGTCGGTCATCACCAATCGGACGCCATCGACGCTCGTGCAGGACGACGGCAACATGTGGCAGTTCGACGTCGACACGGCTGTGGGCCTCGGCGGCATCCAGCTTGTCGCGCAGGTCGCGCCGAACCTCGGCTGCATCTGCAACAACAGCGGCGGCCAGCTTTTCTACGGCAACCTGCTCGACACGACAGCCCTTCAGGAAGTCACGGACCTGCCGACGGGCTACAGTCTGACTGGCGGCGTTGTGGCGCTGCACCCCTACACGTTCGGCTTTGGCAACAACGGTTACGTCATGTGGTCCGTGCCCGGCGACCCGACCAACTTCACAGGCGCTGGATCGGGCGCGGCCAACGTCACGGGGCAGAAGATCGTGCGCGGCATGCAGCTCCGTGGCGGTCCCGGCAACTCGCCATCCGGCCTCTTCTGGTCTGCGGACAGCTTGCTGCGCGCCTCCTTTGTGGGTGGCGACGCGGTGTTCCAGTTCGACACGATCAGCGCGCAAAGCTCAATCCTCGGTGCCAATACGGTCATCGAGTACGATGGCATCTTCTACTGGATCGGCACCGACCGCTTCCTGATGTTCAACGGCGTCGTCCGCGAAGTGCCGAACGACATGAACCTCAATTACTTCTTCGACGGCATCAACATGCAATACCGCCAGAAGGTGTTCGCCGTGAAGGTGCCGCGCTACGGTGAAATCTGGTGGTGTTACCCGCGCGGCGACGCCACCGAGCCGTCGCACGCCGTCATCTACAACGTCCGCGAGAACACTTGGTACGACTGCGAGCTGCCCAACGGTGGCCGCAGCGCAGGTGCGTTTGCGTCGGTCTTTCCACAGCCTCTGATGACTGGCGTCGTTCCGACTGTCAGTCCCGAAAACATCCGCGTGGCGGAGAACAACGACGTCCGCATTACGCAAGACGACAACATCCGCGTGACGGAGGACAGTGAGGTACCGCAGTACAAGCTGTGGGTCCACGAGGTCGGGACCGACGAGATCGACGGCATTGACCTCCAGCCGGTCTACTCCTTCTTTGAGACGGGCGACCTATCGCTGCCTGTCTCGTCGCAGGAGAACAAGGCCATTCAGGTGCTCATGCTCGAGCCTGACTTCGTGCAGTCTGGCGACTTGACGGTGCGCGTCGTCGGGCGCGCGAACGCTCGGTCGCCCGAGGTCGAGACGGAAGAGCACGTCATTGTGGAGACGCCTCAGACGCCGCAAGAGCAGGTCGTGTACTTCAAGACACAGCGCCGCGAGCTGCGCTTCCGCTTCGCGTCAAACGCGATTGGCGGGGACTATCAGATGGGTCTCATTCTGGCGCACATCCAGCCAGCCGACGGCACGGTGATCGGATGATCGACCCACGCCTAGAAGCCTTGCGCTCCGACTTCACCTATGATCCCGAAAGCGGAGAGATCAGCCGACGCGCCAGCGGCAAAGCCTTTGTGTCGCGGGACAGCCACGGGTATCTACAAGGGCGCGTCTGTGGCGTGTTGGTTTTGGCGCATCGGGCCGCGTGGGCCTTACACCATGGCGCGTGGCCACAGGGGCAGATAGACCACATAAACGGTTGTCGCACCGACAACAGGCTCGCAAATCTCCGTGTTGTCTCCGCGACCGATAACGCTCGAAATGCAAAAGTCCGCGCAGATAGCAGCAGCGGTTATCCCGGTGTTGGTTGGCACTCCCGCCACAATAAGTGGATCGCGCGAATAGGCGTTCAGGGAGGTCAAAAAACCCTTGGCTATTACCCCACTGTGGCGGAGGCTGTGGCCGCGAGACAGGCGGCGGAACTTGATCTTGGCTACCATAGCAACCATGGGCGGCGCGTGTGATCGACCCGCGTGGGATGACATTGCTTCAGTGGGCCGACGCTGTTATACTGTCGAACGGTGATGCTTGGTCTTTCGGGAAACTGCAAGACGAGGATCAGTGGCAAGATTGGGCAGCAGGTTTTGTACGCGCGCAGCCATTTGTGCAGCGCAAACCGCCAGACCCATATCAATTCAATGACTGGCGGGAATGGGCCATGCGTGCTTACCCAATGCTTGAGGACAACAACTGATGCCATTTGGTGATACACCCGGACTTGCTGTTGGCCTCGGACGCCCAGACTTCATGATGCCGCAAGGCGAACTGATCACGTCTTCCCTTTCCAATAAGGGTAACGCGACGGGCTTTGGCCAAGACAACACTTTCCGTGTCCTCGACCAGCAAGCGATCCGCCTCGTCGACAACAAGGGCAATCTCTTGTTCAGCGGCTCCGGCCCTGAAGCGGCCAAACAAGCCGTTGCGCTGGGTCAGGACATAACCGACGCCAAGGGGAACAAGGCTGCTTGGTCGATCCAGACGGGCGACCAATACGTAAACACTGACGGCAGCGTGGGCACACGCTGGAACGACGTCGCGCGCGAAAAGAAGAACAACAGCCCGATTGGCACCATACTCGACATCAGCTTGCCGATCTTGGCGAATGCGCTGCTTCCGGGTTCTGGTTTTCTTTCGACGATGGCGGGAGCTGGCCTCGGTTCTGCGGCTTCCGGTGCCATCCAAGGCAAGCCTATCGGCGATATTCTGAAGTCTGCGGGGATCTCTGCGGCCACCGCAGGTCTCATGCAACAAACCGGCCTCGACAAGGTCATCAACCAAGCGGTGGGCAGCATCCCCGTTGTGGGCGATGTAGCCAAGGGCGTGTCCAAAGTCGTCGGCAGCATCCCCGAGATAGGCGGAGCAGGCGCGCTGTCGAAGGCTATAGGCGACGAGATTATCGTTAACGCGCTCAATCCAGTTGCCTCGTCGCTGGCAAGCGGCGCGCTTTCGTCGTCCCTCGCAAACTCAATCGCGAACAAGTACCCGTCGTACACGCCGCCAACCGCGCAGTCGCCGCTCTTGCAGCAGACCCCGCCGGAAACGTCGGGTCTCGACGCGCTGTCAGAAATCGACGTCACAGGCACCCGCATACCCAATCTTCCATTTGTTGCGCCGACCACAAAGCTGTTCAACAACGCTCAGTACAGCGGCGGGGAAAACGTCCGCGACACGCAACCGACTGAGCAGGAAGAAAAGTTCAAGGACGGCGAGGAAATCATCGTCACCGGCAGCAAAACGCCGCCGATCACGTTCCCTGTCGGTTCACTTGCTGGTTCGATCAAAGACTTTGCGGTCGATAAGTACGGCAAGTACGAACCTACAGAACCGCTGACCGAAAAAGATCCTGAGACGGGTGAAGACGAGATCGTCGTCACCGCGAAGGACCAGCCATTTCTGCTGCCCGGCGTAGCAGGTGCTTTGGCTACGTCGACGAAGCCTGAGTTCACGCAAAACCCTGCGGAGACCCAGCCGACAGAAAAGTCGACCGCCGACAAGATCAGTGATTATCTGCGCCTCGCCGGTCTCGGTCTTGGCCTCGTTGGCAACATCGGAGGCGGTGGGGGCGGCGCTGGCACGGGCAGGTACAACACCGGCAAGGGCGCGCTCAACCCGATCTTCTCGGCCAAGCTGCCCACGACGGGCACCGCCGGATCGTTCACGGTCGGCGGTCTCGGCGGCACTGCGGGCGGCACGGACCCACTGGCCGCGCGTCCCACTGCCGACTGGTACCGCTACGCGACTGGCCGCGCCATGGACCTCCCCGAGGACGTAGATTTGCTCGAGGCAACGTCGCCCTACGCAGGCTTCGGACCCGGCACGCTGGGCGAGGAGACCTTCAAAGAGGTCACCGGCATGTCGCACGGGGGACCAATGGGTTATTCGCGCGGCTCAAGCCGTGAGAGCTTCGCCGTCGAAGGCCCCGGCACTGGCCGCTCGGACGACATTCCGGCAGTGCTTTCTGACGGCGAGTATGTTATCGACGCCGAGACGGTCGCCCTACTCGGCGACGGCTCGTCCCGCGCAGGGGCGAAGAAACTCGACGAACTGCGGGTCAAGGTCCGCAAACACAAGGGCAAGAATTTGGCGCAGGGTAAGTTCAGCGTGAACGCAAAACACCCCGAAGCGTATATGCTTGGAGGACGAATTTAATGGCCGATGTCACATCCTTTATGTCCGAAGGGCAGGCAATCCCCGCCGGATCTGCGCTGACTGACATCACCAAGCAGACGGTGCTGCCTGACTGGTACTCCAACTACGCGATGGACGTCCTCGCCAACCAGCGCGCCACCTCGGCGCGTCCGTTCCAAGAGTATGTCGACGCCTCGGGCAGGGCTATCCCGCGCGTCGCAGACTTTGCGCCTGACCAGCAGAAGGGCTTCCAAGCGACCCGCGAAGGCGCGTTCACCTTCCGGCCCGAACTCGGCATGGCGTCAACCAAGACGCAGGACGTCTTCGGTCGCTCGGCGATGGGCGTCGCGGAGCCGTCCTTCCAGCAGTCGGGCCAGTACACGGCGCAGAGCACGGCACCAACGGGCCTGAGCATGGCGCAGCCCTATCTGGGGCAGGCTGGCCAGACGGCGGTTCAGAACATCAACCAGTACATGAACCCGTACACCGAGCAGGTCGTCAACCGCATCGGCGCACTGGGCGCACGCACGCTGCAAGAGCAGCTTCTCCCCGCGATCAGCGACCAGATGACCGCAGCCGGTCAGTTCGGTGGCACGCGGCAGGCTGAGCTGACGGGCCGCGCCATCCGCGACACGATGGAGGGCATCTCCGCGCAGCAGGCGCAGGCGCTCCAGCAGGGCTACACGTCCTCGGCGGGTCTGGCGCAGGCCGACCTTGAGCGGCAGGCGCAGCTTGCCCAGACGGCAGGTGGTCTCGGCTTCCAGCAGCAGGGCGCTCTGGCCCGCGCTGGCGAGCAGATGGGCGCTCTTGGCGGCCAGATGGCAAACGTGTACGGCGCAGACACCTCGAACCAACTCGAGGCGGCGGGGCAGCTTGCTCGCATGGCGCAGCAGCGTCAGGAGCAGGAGCTGACCGGCGCAGGTGCGCTCCAGCAGATCGGCGCGCAGCAGCAGGCGCTGGCGCAGAAGAACCTCGACATTGCCCGCGAGGACTTCCTCGCACGGCAGGCGTACCCGCAGCAGCAGATCGACGCGATGACGCGGACGATGCAGGGCGTGGCGGGCGGTGTCCCGACGGCGACGCAGGAGTACGGCATCCAGCCGACGTCGTACCGGCCTGAGTACCCCGCATCGACGGCGTCGCAGATCGCGAGCGGCCTCACTGGCGCGGCGGGCCTCGTCAAAGAAATCGCGAATATCGTCAGGTAAAGTTTATCGGAGTTGGTGGCATGTTTGAAGACGAAGAGACCCTCGGGGGCCTGACGGCGGCGGAGCAGGGCGACGAGATGGCCTTGGACTACCAGAACCCTGCCGACGTCGCTCGCGCCATTCAGCGCTCTAGCCTAGAGCAGAAGGCCTATTACGACAGTCTGGCCGAGCAGCTCAAGGCCAAGCGCTACGGCCCGACGGCATCGGAGCGTCTGTTCGCGCTGTCGGCAGCCTTCGCTGCGCCGACGAGCACGCGCGGCTTCGGCGGCGTGATGAGTAACGTCATGCCCGTGTTTCAGCAGTTCGAGAAGTCCAAGCGCGAGGCTGAAGAGGCACGCGCTGAGGACATGCAGAAGCTCCAGATGGCGCGCATGGGCGCGACGCAGGCCGAGATCAAGAGCGCGCTGGACCTCCAGCGGTTGCAGGCGACGTATGCGAAGGCTGGCCAGCCAAAAATGACATACGCCGAAGGTGACTGGCGCATCCAGCCCGGCACTGGTGGGGTTCCCCCGCTGAACGCCAAGGGCCAGTATGTCGTCAGCAGCAAAGAGCAAGCCGCCAGCGTCCCGAAGGGGAAGCAGTTTGTTTGGGCGGACGGCGACCCTAACGACGTTTATTACGGACAGTAGAGGCAGACATGGCTGAAAAAAACACGAAGCCCGCATGGCTGGACGCTTACAAAAAGCCGACAACGGCTGCGCCTACACCCCGTGAGCGCCAAGAGGAAGCCAAGACCGGCCAAATCGGCTCTTCAGCGGCCTCATCGGCTGCGACCGCGCAACGCACCACGAAGCTGACGCCGCTTGAAATAGAAGAAAAGCGGCTTGCAAACGAGGCAGCGCAGCGCAAGGCAGAAGAAGACCGCCGCAAAAAGGCTGTTGCTGAAAAGGCGGGCAAAACAGCTCAGTTCCGCCTGCGCGAAGACACGAACGAGACGCTGAACGCCATTAAGCAGGCGCGCGCTCTTGCGACTAACTGGAGCACCGGCTGGGGGTCTCTGCTGCGCGGCGTCCCGACGACCGAAGCTCTCGACCTTGACGCCATCATCGGCGCTGAAGGGCCACTTGGCGCGCGGATCATGCTCAGCAAGATGGGCGAGCTTAAAGCTCAGTCCGCGACTGGCGCGACAGGTATGGGTTCGCAGAGCAACGCTGAAGGCGCGGCCTTGCGCAACAGCATTGCCAGCCTCAAGCAGGCTCAGAGCAAAGACCGCGTCTTGCAGTCGCTGGCTGACATTGAGCGCCACTACCGTCGCTACTACGCCTTCACGCAAGGCGAAGACCCCGACAACAAGGACGTGGCGGTGCGCTACGGCCTGATCACGCCCGACGCAAAGCCGCCCGAGGCGAGCGCCCCTCCGACCGACGGCGAGTTGACCGGGACGATGGAAGAGACGCGCCCCCCTGAGCTGCGCGGCGTCAACAGCGCCGTCAAGCAGCTCTTCAAGCAGGGCCGCAGCGCTGGAGAAATCCGCGCGTATCTCAACCAGATACAGCCCGGCATGGGCGACAACGCCAAGAACATTGAGTGGTATGTCGATTACTATCGGCAGAACCCCAAGGGCGGCATCGAACCGAGAATTGATCTCGAGCGCGTCATGGTGCCCAAGGAAGGCGTTGCGCGTATCATTGGCGAAGTCGCGGAAAGCCCCGTTGGCGCGGGCCTCATCGGCGCGGGTGACGTGGCGTCCTTCGGTTTCCTCGACGAGCTTACCTCAAACCCCGATCTGACCCGCGCGGTCATGGCTGGCGTACAGGAAGAAAACCCCAACGCCTATCTTGCGGGCCAGATCGCCGGAGGCCTTACGACAGGCTCAGGTATCCAGAAACTGGCTACTAAATACGGGCTGAAACTGTCGCCCATGCTGGCTGCGTCGCTCGAAGGCGGCGCGTATGGCCTCGGCTCCGGCGGTGACACTTTCGGCGACCGCGCTCTTAGCACCGTGACCGGAGCAACTACGGGAGCTTTTGGGGGTAAACTTACAAGCTACGTTCCGCGCATTTTCGGCGGCATGACTGCGGGCATCGACGACTTGTCCCAGAAATATCTGAGCGAGCGGGGCATCCCGCTAACGCTGGGTGAGATGACCGGCGGTCGCCTCAAGAAGGTCGAAGAGTTCTTGAGCAAGGCTCCAATCGCGGGCAGTGCCATTCAGGCGCGTCGCGGCGACGCGGTAGACGCCTTTAACCGGACGGCCTTTGACGAGGCCCTCGCACCGATTGGGGAGACTACGGGCGGCCAGATCGCGCATCAGGGCATTCAAACCGCCAAGCGCAAGATAACCGCCGCGTACAATAAAGCCCTTGCTGGGCGGAAGTTCCAGCCCGACGATCCTTTTATGAGCAACGTGCAGGACACGCTTGTCCGCATCGGCGAAATCCCGAACGTAGGCGCTAACGTGCTTTTTGCTATCAACAAAAAGGTTGGTGAGTTTCTTCAACCGGGACGCACATTTGATGGCGATGAGTTTCAGGCAGCATTGGGTGGGATTAAGAACGTAAGCAAAGACTTTAAGAAAAACGAGCTGTTTGGCTCGAGTATCGGCCCCGAGCTGAACAACCTGC
>JASGCG010000325.1 GCA_030054235.1 Bacteroidia bacterium | reverse complement strand
GCGACGGCGTCTACGAACTCGTGCGCTTCTTCAACGGCGTCGGCGTCGGGATCGATGCCCACGTCGCGCGACTTGAGCGCAGCCTCGGGCTCACGCGCATCAGCGGATTCGACGCGCGCTCGTTCCCTGCGCTCTGCCGCGACGTGCTTTCCGCGAATGGGCTGCGCGATGCCGCGATCTACCTGCAGGTCACGCGCGGCGTGCAGGTGCCGCGTGCCCACATGCCAACGCCGGGCCTTGCGCCGACGGTGTTCGCCTACGCGAGCGCGTGCGGCTCGATCGACGAGCTCGCCACGCTGCACGCGGGCTCGGCCATCACCCGCCCCGACCCGCGATGGTCGCGCTGCGAGATCAAGACCACGAGCCTCCTCGGCAACATCCTTGCCCTCCTCGATGCACAGGATGCAAGCGCCGACGAAGTGCTGCTCACGCGCCATGGTCTCGTGGGCGAAGGCGCCTACAGCAATGTCTTCGCGCTCCTGGGCGACACGCTCGTGACCACGCCGGTCGACGACGACCCGCCGATCCTGCACGGGGTCACGCGCTGGCAACTCCTCGAGGAAGCCGCACGGGCAGGCATCCCCACCGCCGTGCGTCCGATCAGCGTCGATGAACTCGCCACGGCCAGCGAGGTCTTCATCGCGGCCAGCCGCCGGCTTGTCACGCCCATGCTGGCGATCGACGGGCGCCCGGTCGGCGACGGCGCCATCGGTCCGGTCACGAAGCTCGCGTTCTCGCTCCTGGCCGCGCGCATCCGCCGCGAGTGCGGACTGCCGCCCGGCTAGACTCGCCGCGTGCCCACCCTCCTCGCCCTCAGCGTCGGCAACACCCGCACCGCCATCGGCTCGTTCACCGCGAGCGAACTCACCGCGGTCACCCGCCTCGACAACACCGATCCGATCGCGGTCGCCACGGCAGCTGAGGGTGCCTGGAAGATGCTCGACAGCGCCGGCGCACCAATCGTGATCGCCTCGACGAACGACCCGTTCGCCGATCGCCTTGCCGACGAGGTCGAGGCCCGGACCGGCGCCGAGGTCCTGCGCGTGGGCGCCGACGTCTCGCCCGCCATCGGCACCCACCTCGATGCACACGCCAAGACGGGCCAGGACCGGCTGCTCAACGCCGCGGCGGCCTGGTCGTGCGTGAAGCAGGCCTGCGTCGTCGTCGATGCCGGCACCGCGATCACCGTCGACTTCATCGATGGCGTGGGCACGTTCCAAGGCGGTGCCATCGCGCCCGGTGCGCAGATGGCGCTCCGCGCGCTGCACGAGCACACCGCAGCACTGCCGTCGATCACCTACCGCGAGCCTGATGCCGGCAGCTTCGGCAAGAACACCGAACAGGCCATGCTCCAGGGCGTGCACGTCGGGCTGCAGGGCCTCGTGTGGAAGCTCGTCGAGCAGTACGCCATGCAGTACGGGGCGTTCCCGGTCGTCCTCGCCACTGGCGGCGATGCCGCCACGCTCTTCGCCAAGGACGAACTCGTCAACGCGATCGTCCCCGACCTCACGCTCCATGGGATCCACGAATCCTGGCGCGCCGTGTACGAGGCGGAGTCTGAGCCGAGCCGTCCTGCCGTGCAACGCGCTGCCGCTGCCGCCGATGTGCGCCCCGGTGGCTGCGGCGATGGCTGCGGTTGCCACGCCAAGCACGACGACCACGCATGACGCCGGTCCAGTGGGCGTGGTCCACGCCGATGCAGCCGGGCGCGATCGCGCTCGTCACGCTGCACGGTGAATCCGCCGCGCTCGATGCGCTGCTCGCGGCATGCTGCCGCAGCGTTCCCGCGCAGGGTGGCACGGCACGCTGCCACTTCGCTGATCCGCTCGGCACGATCGACGATGGCGTCGCCGTCCGCGCCTCGCCGACCACCGCCATGCTCATGCCGCACGGCGGAGTCCGCATCGCACAGCGCCTGCAAACATGGCTTCGCTCGCGCGGTGCGATCGAGGCCCCGCTCCCCGACCTGGCGCTCTTTCCCGAGTGTGACAACCCGCATGCCGCCGCGGCGGCACGCATGGTCGGCCGCTGCGCCAGCCGGCGCGCCATCGAGCTCCTTCGCGATCACGCGGCCCGCATCGAGCGATCGGGGCCGACGACTGATCACGACCGGGCCCGCGCGCGGCGGCTCCACGTCCTCGTCGACCCGCCGACCGTGGTCATCGCCGGGCCGTCGAACGTGGGCAAGAGCACGCTCACCAATGCACTGGCCCGCCGCTCAGTCTCCGTCACCGACGACTCGGCCGGCACCACGCGCGATCCGGTGCCGGTGCGCCTCGAGTTTGACGGCGTGACCGTGGCCTGGATCGACCTCCCCGGTCTCCTCGAGGAACCGAGTGCCATCGACGCCTCGGCGGCGACCATCGCCTCGCGCATCGCAGCCAACGCCCATGTGATCGTGCTTGCCACCGCGCCCGGGCGCGGCTGGCCCATGCTTGCACCCACCAGCACCGCCAAGGTCCTGCGCGTGCTGCTGCAGGACGATCGGCCCGATGCTGCACGCTGCGTCGAGCGCAGCGGTGCGGACTCCGCGTGCAGCGCGCGGTGCGCAACGGGGCTCGACGGGCTCGCCCTCGCGATCCGCAGGGCGCTCGTCAGCGACGATGATCTGGATGATCCGCGGGCGTGGGCGTTCGACGCCGATCAGAGCCCGATCGTCGAGTAGCCCGCATCCACGTACACCACCTGGCCGGTCATGCCTGCGCCGAGCTCGCTCAGCAGGAATGCAGCGCAGTCACCGACCTGGCCGCCGGTGATGTTGCGGC
>JASGCG010000324.1 GCA_030054235.1 Bacteroidia bacterium | reverse complement strand
CGAGCTGCGCAAGCGACACGGCATCCGGCACGAGGTGCTCAACGCCAAGCAGCACGAGCGCGAGGCGGAGATCGTCGCCGGCGCGGGACAGCTCGGAGCCGTGATGATCGCGACCAACATGGCCGGCCGCGGCACGGACATCAAGCTCGGCCGCATCGAGCGCGCCGACCTGATCGAGCACTGGAAGCGTCGCAACCTCTGCCCGCGCGAGGCCACCGCCGAACAGTCCGACGAGGCTGTCCTCGACCTGTGCTGGCGCCACCTTGCGGCAACGCAGGCCGGCGTCGAGCGTGCCGAGGCCGCATCGCTTCCCATGGACGAGGTCCAGCTGCGCACGCTTCGCGCCTGGGCCATCGAGCATGCCGGCATGACCGAGGGCGATGCCCGCAAGGCCAAGTCGTCCACGCTCATGAAGGCGCTCGACGCGACGGGCTCGTTCCAGCTCCACCGGATCGGCTTCCACGCCACGGTCGAAGCGATGGGCGGGCTTCACATCATCGGGACCGAGCGGCACGAGAGCCGCCGCATCGACAACCAGCTGCGCGGCCGCGCGGGGCGCCAGGGCGATGCGGGCTCGAGCCGCTTCCTGCTGTCACTCGAGGACGACCTGATGAAGATGTTCGCCGGCCCGGCCACGCTGCGGGCCCTGAGCGTGCTCGGCATGCGCGAAGGCGACGCGATCGAAGCACCCATGCTCACTCGGGCCGTCGCCCGTGCCCAGAAGAAGGTCGAGGAACGCAACTTCCAGATGCGCAAGAGCATCCTCGAGTACGACGAGCCGCTGAACGTCCAGCGCGGGAAGTTCTACGGCCTCCGCCAGCGCATCCTCGAGGGCAAGGACCTGCGGTCGATCGTGCTCGAATCGATCGATGCCTCGGTCACGGATGCCGTGGCCACGTACCTCGATCCCCTGCACGCACCCCGATGCGTGAGCGAGTGGGTCTGGGAGCACTACGGCGTCCATGCGGAGGCGGAGCGCTTCCGGGGCAAGGACCGCGACGGCATGCTCCGCGCGGTCCGCACCGACACGCACGAAGAGGCCCTCGCGTCGATCGACACCGCCCTCAACGAGTTCCTGCCCGATGAGGACGCCGAGCACCTCGACCCGGCGCTCCTGCGCGAATGGGCGCAGAAGAGCTGGGGCTGCGAGCTCACGGACGCCTCGCTCAAGGGCGGCCGGCGTGAAGTCCGCGCCGAGCTTGAGTCCGCCATGCGTGCCCGCTTCGACGCGATCGACACCGCCGCGCTCGAACCGATGGTCGCCGGTGATTGGAGCCGCTCCGAGCTGGCGCGCTGGTGCAGCGCGAAGTGGAACCGCCCCGTGACGGTGGCCGATCTTGGTGCATCACCCGATCCCAAGGAGGTCACGGCGACCCTGCAGCGCCTTGCCCGTTCGATCTATGCCGAGCGCGAGGTGAGTTTCGCCATCGATGCCTGGGTCGAGCGCACGGGCGCCATGCTCGCGGCGCAGCATCCCGAGGCGCTCGAGCTCTTCTGCACCTGGGCGCGCGATCGCCATGGCGTGGACTGGACACCGTCCACGCTCCCGTCCGGTGATCCTCGCGAGATCCGGGAGCGCCTGGTCGCCATCGCGCGCGAGCGTGCGTCGACCGATCCCAAGCACCGCGAGGAGCTGACGAGTTTCGAGCAGATGGTGCTCGTGCAGGTGCTCGATGCGACGTGGAAGGACCACCTGCACGCCATGGATCAGCTGCGCGATTCGATCGGCTTCCGGAGCTTCAGCCAGAAGGACCCGCGCATCGAGTTCAAGCGCGAGTCGAGCAGGCTCTACGCGGAGATGGAGCTCGCGGCCCGTGACCGGGTCACGGATCTGGTCTTCAAGGGACGATTGCAGCTCGCGATGCCGCGGCCCGCGCAGGCGACGCCGACGTCGAGCGATTCCGGCGTGCAGGATCCCGCGCCCCAGGCACCATCGGCGCCGCTCCCTGCCGTGCCGCGCAAGCCTGTCGACGGCGCTGCGATCGTCGGCCGCAATGAGCCTTGCCCCTGCGGCAGCGGCAAGAAGTACGGCAAGTGCTGCGGTGCCCGCCAGAAGGCCGAGGCCTGAGCGCGTGCGTGAGTTGCCAACGGGGCAGGCAGTTCCTATACTTCCCGCCCCAACGCCTCGTTAGCTCAGTTGGTAGAGCAGCTGACTCTTAATCAGCGGGTCCAAGGTTCGAGTCCTTGACGAGGCATTCCCCGGCGCGCGCCGCTCAGGAGCAGGCGCGCAGCAACGGAAGCACCATCACGGCCAGCAGCACCAGCGCCAGCAGCACTCGATGCTGCCGTCGCACGTGGTGCGCCACGGGCGGCTCGCGAAGCGGGCTCCCCGCGATCCAATGACCGCATCCCGGACAGATGTCGGCGTCCTCGGCCACGGCTCGGCCGCAATCCGGGCAGAACCCAGGACGCGGCCGCTCGAGCCGAAGGATGTCGTCGTGCGAGGGGCCCTCGTCAGGATCGATGCGATGTGCCATGCAGCGCTCCGGGTACGACAACGCCCTCAATCGAGTGAACGATCGAGGGCGTTTGAACGAGGCGGACGGGACTCGAACCCGCAACCACCGGCGTGACAGGCCGGTACTCTAACCAATTGAGCTACCACCCCTAACCAGCGCCGAAGCGCCCCACCGCCATCGCTGGCCGTGGACGGGAAAGTGTAGCGGCTTCCGCGGGTTCGTCAACCTGCCCGCGTGCCCGTCCCGATCATCGGGATCCGTGGGTTCATCCAGGACTACAAGGCGCGCTTCGCGGGGCTCGAGTCGTTCCTGCAGCAGTG
>JASGCG010000018.1 GCA_030054235.1 Bacteroidia bacterium | reverse complement strand
TGTCCACGACCTTGGTGTCGAGGGTGACGTCACCGTAGCCGTCGTAGAGAGGCAGGATCTGCTTCTCGATGCACCACAGTGGTGCCCCCATGTTCGCCAGATCGGACAGCAGCAGGTAGAGCTGGTCGTTCGCGATGTCGACGTACTCAGCCGTTATGCTCTCGGCGTACAGTTTGCAGCGGCGGATGGCGTTCTCGATCACCTTCCGCGTGTTGAATACTGTCTGTGATACCGTGTTGCTGTAGGCCATCAATCCTGCTCGCTGGGTTCAGTCAGCAGCCTACTAGCTAGAGCAGGCATTTCTGGCATCGGTGTTATACAGGAGGGGACGCCTGTCCGCAAGACAAACGCCCCCACTCTGCTCGTCAGCACATTCCGCCGTATTTACGCATCAGGCCGCCCATCGCCATGCCTTGCGCGTTTGGGGCCATCTGCTGCGGAGTTTGACCAAAGCGGAAGTTGGGGTCGCCCGCCATGAAGGTGCTGTTGTCTACGCCGGAAGGTTGGCGGGGCATCGTCCCGTCACCAATTCCCGCGTCAAAAACGTAAGGCCGCGCGACTGGTTTAGCCGACATCATCGGCGTACCTCGAAAAAAGTTTGCTAGGCCGCGAAACTGAGGGGTGTAAACGCCTGTGCTTTCGTTAAAGTTTGGGTTCCCGCCGGGTACCGCCATTGGCGGCTGCACCATTTTCGGCATTGGCTGCGGCGCTTCCGGTATCGGGTAGCCATAGTCCATGCGTGGCATACCCGGTTGCGGCGCGTACTGACCCACTTGAAGTTGAGACTGGGCGACGTTTGTCGCTTGCTCGCGCGTCGGGTTTGCGGTGCGCTGAAGTGCAGTCATCTCGGCCTGAGCGGCACGCGCCTGATCCATCGTCATCTGACCGGAGGCGACGCGCTGACCAAGGCTCTGGTTGAACGTGTTCATCGCATTGTTGATGTTGAAGCCGGTGTCAGCCTGCGGCATTGCTGGCTCCGCAGGGCGAGGAAGCCCAAGTCGCATCCACAGAGGGATGCCCGCTTCCGCGTTAACTCCCACAGTGTCCTCCACTGAAGGCGTCATAGGCCTGACTGGCTTTTTGATGCCGACACCAGCACGCGCGTCGCGCGCAGCGATCAGATCGTTTAGGCGTTGCGTTGCGCCTGAGACACCCGTGTTGTACGTGTCAAACGCGTTAAACATGCCGGATCGGCCAGAGGCCTTTAGGGCGGCGTTTAGTTGATCTGGCGTGGCGTATTGGCTAACAATCTGCATGATGCTGCCAATGTCCGTGTTTCCACGGATGTCTCGGGGAGCTTTTTGACTACCCGACACGAGATTTTGCATCGCAGCGCGCCGCGCTTCGGCAGAAGCCCCTTGCGCGTACATCGCCTTGTTTAGCGCCGAAGATATGGCCGCTTGTGAGAGGCCGCCATACTGAGCGGCGTTGCGCTCAGCGGCAGCTTCACGCTCGGCGCGAGCTGCGTCGATCTGAGGGCGGCCTTCAGCCATGATGCGCTTTATCTCAGCCTTCTTGGCAGCCATAGCGGCGCGCGCGGCGGCTTTGCGTGCGGCGTTTCGGGCTAAACGCTCAGGGTTTTCGCCCACGTCAACGCCGAAATCGCTTTGCGGAGGGAGTGGAGTAGCCATTAGCAGCCTTTCTTCGGCATAGTGGCGAGGCCACCGTTCTTCAGTGGGATCGAGAGACGCTTGGCTGGGCCAAACATAGGCTCACGCTTTGCGGCGGGAACGCCCTTCTTGACGGACATCGGCTTGATGGCCTCTTTCCGCAAAATGCGCGTCTCTTTGTCAGACATGGCACCAACGCCGCGAGTGCGATCACGGGCCATGCGCTCCTGCGCCATCTTGAGACCCTTTGCGCCCATAGCCATCTCTTCCTTGGACATGCGCGCCATCATCACGTCGTCAGCTTCGGCGGAACCGCCGCGAGCCTTCTTCATCGGGATCTTGGCACCGGCAGCGCGCGCCTCGTTTAGGGCGATGGCGACAGCCTGCTTGGTCGTCTTGACCTTCGGGCCTTCCTTGGAGCCGCTGTGCAGCTTGCCTTCGGTAAACTCACGCATCACGCGGCCAATCTTCTGCTCGCCCTTTTTGACGCTGCCGCCCTTGGCGTACTTGGCCACCATGGCAGGCTTGTTCATTGGACCCTGACCGTCAGGCATGTCGTTGCGGCTGACGATCATGCCGCCGTTGGCAAACGTCTTGCCCGACATGGTGTCGTAGCGGGTCTTCGTGCTGTTCTTAAAACCGTCCATGTCACTTACCTTTCTTGCGGGCTGCCGCCATGTTATCAATCAAATTTGGATAGGGTCGTCCGGCAGCGGCGGCACGCGCCTTGGCAGACTTTTTCTTCTTTACCGACAGGCTCTTCGGCTTGCCGAGATCCTTGGGACGCTTCTTGTCCCACACGGGTTTTACAGCGAAGTCACTCATGTCAGCAGTCCCACTTGCGCAAGGACAACGCCTTGCGCGTCGGCTTGCCGTTGTCATCTTTCATCGGCCCCGGCATGCCGCTCATCCGAGCGCAAAACGACTTCCGACGAGCGGCTGCCTTGGGAGACTTCTTGGCCTGCTTGGCCGAAACTGGGGGCTTGATGTCGTGGCCTTGGGCGCGCAAGGAGGCCCGACCCGCAGCATTGAGGCCCCCCTCGGGGTTCTGACCTTCCTTGCGCGTCCACGCCCCACCCCCCTTGGCGTAGGCAGCCTTACCCGCAACCTCACGCATGTGCTGGTTGCGGGTGTTGACGAACTCAACGTCGCGGTCGTGGTATACTGGATCGCTGCGCAGAGACGTAGCCAAGCCGCCCTCTTGGAAGGGCATGCGCAGATTGGCGCTGACGCCCTGCTGCTGCGGATTGTAGCCCACGCCTGCGGAGAAGTTCGGGTTGCTGTACTGCGCCTGAAGCTGCTGGAGGCTCGTCCCACGCATCTGCGCGCCGAGGTCGAGCTGGCCGTTCTGCATTGGTATCTGGGCGTTGACGCCCATGCCTTGTGGCATCACGTTTGCCTGAAAACGGGGAGGCTGGCCCTGCTGCATCGGCTGCATCGGCTGCATGGGTCGCTGGCCCAGCGCCTCATTGATCTCGTCTCTGGCTCGCTGGAGGCGGAGGTCAAAGCTGAAATCAGAAGGCATCAGGCAATCCGCTCGGCGGGGAGAATGACAGACGGAATAGCAGGGGCGATTGCACCGGCGGCTGTGTACTCTACGGTAACAGCAGCGTTTTCAGGCAGCCACATGATCTCGATGTACTGGCCCGCAGTCACCTGCTCGTAAATCACAATCTGAAAAAACTGCGCCCCACCATCCGCAGCTTTAGGGATGTTGGTGACTGTTGCTGAGTTAGCAATGTCAGTGCCGTTCAAGCGAAACCAGACAGTGGCATCGTGATCGTTAGTGTCGGTGTTCTTAAACTGAATGCTCGGCGCAAGGCAGTAGGTTCCCGCAGCCGCGAACGTGATGCGCGTTGGGTTGCCAGAGCCGTTGTTGGCGATGGTGATGCCAGCGCCAAAGTCTGTGTTCTCAAGTTTGATCGCCGTCGCCGCAGACACGCTGCCGGTCTGGTCGGTGTCGCTGTACGCTTGGATATAAGCACGGCCAGACAGCGAGGCATAGGGGAGCGCGTTGGCACTGTTGCCAATAGCGCTTGCCGCCACCTTCTTGCTGTCGCCGCTCTGCACGACCTCGAACAGCTCCGTCCCAGCGAGTGGGGTAGAAGCTGCTGTGAGATCGGTAATCTTGACGTTAGCCATGCCTGTTCGCCTTTACGTGTACAGCACCACGACGGTGCCGGTGGTGACGACGGTCAGACCGTTGTTGGCCGCAATGCCGTTGCCGCCGAAGTCAACTGTGTCGCCAGCAGTCGCGCCGGTCTTGGTGTACAAGACCACGCCGCTCGCGGCGGATGCGTTGTCGTAGACGGTCACGTTGCCAGCGCCAGTGACGGACAGGCCGAAGAAACCGGCAGGTGTTGCCTTGATGACTGTGGTCGTGTTGTTGACGACCTTGTAGCCAAGTTTATCACCCATCATGTCGCAATCTCCTTCTGTGGCGAGGGGCGGGCTGGGCGGGGACTTCCATCCGCTCAGCCTGCCCCCCTGTGGATTAGGCGACCGTTGCGCCGTAGTTGGAGACGATCATCCAGCCCAGCGTGGTAAAGTACTGGAGCGTCACGCTGTCGCCCACGTCGCCAAAGGTGATCGTGGTGTAGCCCGTCTTCGTGGTCGGCGTCAGCGTACCGTCGCCGCCGTCAACAACCATGACAATGGTCAGAAGCTGGCCATTCGTGCCGTTGGCGAGCGTCAGCGCGTCGGCAGCCGTCGTCGTGAGGCGGACAGTGGAGGCTGTGATCGGAACAGCGCCAGCGCCCGAGCGGGTGGTGACGGTGCCGATGACGCGGCCAGTCAGGTCGCCCGTGACGTTGCCGGTAGTGGTGCCAGTCACGTCACCCGTGAGGTTGCCGACGAAGCCGTTGGTCGAGGTAACTGGACCCGAAAAAGTTGTAGAACCCATGTTCATATCCTTCACGCACAAGTCGCCTGTTGGTCTGTGCATCGTCCGCTGGGCCGGTCCAACAGGCTAAATTACCCCAGTGGTTCGCGGTATAGCACACCGTCCTATGTCTTGGCTAGAAGACAAAAGAAAACCCCCACCCAGTAACTTTGTACCGGATGGGGGCTATCTCAACCCTAGAAAAGTCTAGGATTTCTGCGGACTATACGCCCGGCGTGCCGTAAACACCCCGGGGGTCCGTCCAACCAAAGGCGTAGCGCTCTGTTGCCTTGTAGCGCATGCTGTCGGTTTCGAAGTCGCCTTCCATGGACTTTTCAAGGCCACGGCGGGTTGCGAGCTTCAGACCTTCCGGCGCATCGGTCTGCACCCACCATGCGGTGGACGAAGTGATACGCGAGAGGTTGGCCTGACCGTCAGACAGCAGACCCATGGATTTCACGGGGTTGATGTCATTGTCGGCAGTGCCTGCACGCAGGACCGACTTCAGCAGAACTTCAGCTTGGAAGACGTTGCTGGGACCAGCGACGATCTTCTTCGGCGTCAGACGGATGCGCTTGCCGTTGTTGTCAACAGCGTTGCGGATCTGAATGAGAAGCTGCTCGAGCGACGTCTGCGAAAGCGCAGCAGCCGTGTTGAGCTGGTTGCTGAAGGTAGCACCGTTAGCGAGCGGGTGGTTGGTGGCCACAAGCGAAACGCCGTCGCCGCCGACATACGAACCGTTGAAAGCACGGTTCAGGATGTTTGCGCCGAGGGTTTCTTTCGTTTCGATCAGCGACTGTGCGAGGTGACGCGCATATGTCTGACCGATACGGATGTGGTCGCCGTCTTCGACGAGCACCTTCGTCAGCGCGAATGCAAGGCCGTAGACCTTGTAGACATAACGCTGAATGAAGAGCACGCCACCCGACTGGTAGGTGACCGGCATGCCGTCTGGAAGTTCCGGTGCAGCACCGAAACCGTACAGGACGGGTTCTTCGTGGTAGTTGCGAGCGATACCCTTGAAGGTCTTGAAGACCTGAGCGTATTCGTCAGCGCGCTGGTCGTAGATGCCGTTGAACTCTTCGTTCAGGATCGGCTCGACGATGGAGCGGAAGTCAGTACTCCGCATTGGGGTAGCCATGTGTCAGCCCTCCTTTAGATGGCGGCCTTATCAGCGACAAACTGGTGTTCGCTGATCTGGACTTCAACAGTGAGATACGCGTCGGTCGCAGTGTCTTCCACAGCAGTGCTGAGGCCGACAAGACGGACAGATGCGTTGGCGGCAGCCGATGCAACATCAAGCGATGCCGACGACAGACCAGTCGTGGAGTTACCCGACGTGGTGCTGGCGAAGTCATACTGCTTACCGATGTCAGCGGTCGTGACGTTGGCGTTCGTCTGCACTTCGTAGACGATGGCCGGGTCAGATGTGACATAGGCAGTGATGGTGGTCGCAGCAGTGGACGCAGTCCACTTGTTGCTCACGCGATAGCGACCGTCGCTATCGGTGAACTCCACACCCTGAAAGGTGCCGATGAAGGCTTCGCCCGTTGCAGCAGCAACGATTGTGCCTTCAGTCTGGCCGCCTGACGTGGCGGGAGCAATCCGAACCGGCTGGTTCTGGAAGATATTGACTGCGTACCCAGTCGCGATGGTGTAAGCCACCGGACGGATCGTACCCGAGGGGTGCGATGAAGGACGCAGGCCATACGGCTGAGCAGTCGTAGTCATAGCCATTTACCTCTTAATGGTTGATGATCCCACCATTAGTCAAAAATACCTCTGGTGGGCGCGTAATCACCGATTTCCCGCATCGCGTCGCTTTCGATCAGCCTGCCACCTGAGCGCTCGGCTTGCTCGCGCATGAGCTGCGCGGTGTCCTCGAGCTTCTCTTCCTCACGTAACGGAGCGTCGTGGTGAGCTTCCTGCATGTACCTGCGATACAGGGACAAGGGCAGCTTAGCCGCGATCATTTCGTTAACAGCGACGCAGCCGACATAATCACCCGTCTTCTGGATGATCAAGTCCATACCCGGCACGTCTTCCGCACGGATTAGTTCATAACCCATGCGCATCCGTGACTGGATGGTGTCGCCTGTGTTGGCTGTCGTGAGCCAGCAGACATGGTAACCCGGAATGTCGGGCAAGTTGGGTAGTCGGTCGTTGTACAGTTGCATGCGGAACATTTCGAGCCGTTCGTCTTCGGTGTACTCGCGGTTCTCTGTCGCTACGCGATCAGTCTCTCCACGAGTGCGACGGCTATCGCCCAGTTCCTTCTTGAGACGTTCATCCATACGTTCTTCGGTCATTAGCTCTCTCCTGTTTTAGCGAGCTGAGTTTTCACGGTCGTAGGCTTGATACGCCTTGAGCTGAGATGTCCGGCGAACCGGATCGTCCCATATGCCCGCCTCGATCATAGCAGCCTTGCGCTCGGGTGTCACTACCACTTCGTTTCGGGTGCGAGTGGGCGTGTGTTCCCGTGTGTTGCCTGTCGGTGGTGCCTTGCGCCGAGGGGTACGTTCGGTCGCCCCGCCGTCGCCGATGCGCGTCGCAACGCGGCGTGTCAGCTCGTGCCAATACTCCTCGGAGGCTGGGTTCCAGCCCTCCGCCGCCAGCGAGTTGTCGATGGCCTTGGTGATGGCGCTGTCCTCGTCGCGGCCCTGCGGGCTGTACCACGGGTTGGCGTCGAGCCACTGCTTGGCGTAGTCCACGACGCGCGGGTCGGTGCGGGGCTGCACCGCCTGCTGCGCGTACTGCTGCGCCTGCTGGTGCTGGTAGGCGAGCTGCTGCGCGCGCTCCTTGGCCTCGTCGCGGATGCGCAGGGCCTGCGCCATGTCGTCGCCGTTACCGGCCTCGACCGCACGGGCCATGATCAGCTCGGCCTGCTGCGCCTCGTACACCGCCTGCTGATAGCGCTGCTCGATGGTCTGCGCCTGCTGCGAGTACGTGTTGCCCTCGATGGCCTGCACGCGGTTGACCAAGTCGGCGTTCTGCTGACGCAGGAACTCCAGTTCGCGCTTGGCGTTGTCGCGGGCGCGACGCTGAAGCTCGCGGCGCTTGGCGCGGGTCTCGCGAACCTTCTTGTTCTTGTCGACGATCTCGTCTTCGCTGTCGTCTTCCGACGTGGCGAGACGCTCGTCCTCATCGTCTTCCTCGTCGGCGTCTTCTGCCTCGGCAGTCTCTTCCGGCGGGAAGTTCTCGTCTTCCGTCTCGATGACGACAATGTCGTCATCCTTCTCTTCAAAAATGTCTTCAGCCATGACCGGCTCCTTTCAGTTAGCCTTATGGATTACACGAAGGCCTTCATCGCGAGCGGGTCGCCCGTGATCTTGCCAACGAGGTCCAGATCGTTGAAAATGACAAAGATCACTTCCTGATCTTCGTCGATACGCACTGTCCACTTGTCGCCGCCGTACTTGGGGACGCGGACAAAGTCCCCCTCCACGCACCACGAACCCTCGGGCCATGGCGCTTGCGTGTTACGGTTTTTGAAGGCGAGGTCGCCCACAGACACCACCTTTGCAACCTGCGTGTTCCAAGTCTCAGTGTCCTTGGTGTCGCCTGTCAGGATGATGCCGCCTGCGGTCTTTTTCTTCGCCAGACGTATCTGGCAAAGGACGCGTGAGCCGAAGGGCTGCACGCCGGGGTCGATTGCGGGGAAAGCCTCATCGAGGCTGCCGTAATCGAAATTCACTTTATTCAAAACGTAGTCTTGCACGGGTGCTCCTCCGGTCAAGGGTTAAAGTCCTTGCGCTCGCTCTCCGCCACCGTGTCGATCAACACGGTCTTGGCCAGCTCAAGGCCAGCGTATATGCCGACAACTTTTCCATACTCGAAAAGGTCTCGGCCTTGAGGCTGTTGCAGCGCATCGCGTGCCAGTTCGGCCTGCGATTGCTCCAGTCGCTGCAACAGGGTCTCAATTCTCATGCAGGCGTCTTTGGCATAGACGGAACCTTGGGCATCGTGCCCATGGCCATCCGCTTGTGCTGCTTGATGCCTTCGCCCATCTGGGCGACTTCATTTGTCTTCGGTTTGTCCTTAGCCATGTGCGGCCTCCTTACGGTTGTGGGTTGATGCCAGTGCCTGTCGAGACGTCAAACCTCTCGCCCGACGCCATCTCGGCGGCAGCGAGCTGCATCGCGGTCTGATTATCTTGCATGTTCATGGCCATGCGCGCGTCAAGCTCAGCCTTCTTGCGGGCGTCCTCGCGGTCCTGCTTCATCTGCTCGAGCTGCGCTTCGATCTGGAGCTTCTGCGCCTCAAGCTGCGCCTCGGCCTGATCCTGCTGCGCCTGTGCGGCCATCTTCTGGCCCTCAAGCTGCATCTGGCCCTGCATCTTCTGGCCCTCAAGCTGCATCTGCTGCTGGTCGCGCTGCTGCTGCGCCTGCAACTTCTGCTGCTCGACAGCGATGCGCGGGTCTTGCGGCATGCCGGGCTGCTGATACTGCTGCATAATCTGCTGCGCCTGCTGAATGATGGGCGGCAGCGACGCGAAGACGTTGTTCGCCTCCTCGGTGACGCCCATCGAAGCCTCGGCCAGCATGCGGTCGAATGCTTGCCGCGCCTCTGGGTCTTTCATACCCTTCATCGCCTCGGTGACATCCTCGCCTGCGACCTCTTCGGCCAGCTCGAGTACGGACGTGACGTACCACAGGGCGATGTGTTCCTTGAGGTGGTTGAGCATGGTCGGCAGGAAGACCGGCGCGATCAGCGAGTTCATGCCCAGCGCGGGGTTCATCATGTACGCAAGGTGCGTCTTGAGGTGCGCGATGTGGTCCTGCGCGGGGAATGCCACAATCGAACGGCCCATTGACGCCGCCGCGTTCTCGTTCACCGCGTTCTGCTCCTTCGGTGCCGTCGCGGGCAGCAGGAGCTTCTCGGCGTTCGGGATCTTCAGCGTGCTCAGAATGCGCTCCTCGACGGCGCGCTGGTCGTAGAGCTGCGGCATGGCTGCCGCGCGCTGCGCCACGGCCTGCACCTGCGCAAAGCGCTGCGCCTCGCTGAAGATGTTCGGGTCAGAGACCGGCACGACGTCGAGCGGACCCTCGAAGTCTTCGCGCGTCGCAAGTTGCTCGCCGATCTCTTCCTTGATGTCCTCGTCCTCGAGGTACATCGCGTTGAGGCGGTGCAGGATGCTGAGCATCTTCTGCATGCTGTTGTGCATGCGGGCGTGGATGGCGCTGAACACCACCATGCCCTGCTCGATCTTGGCCAGCGTCGTGCCAACCGGCGCGTTGGCGTTGCCGTCGGCGATGTCTTCCATCGACGTGCGGATGACGCCCTTGCCTGCGTCGACGAGGAAGCCGAGCAACTGGAACAGCACGGGGTTGGGCGGGCTGTACGGAAGCGGCATGATCAGCTTGCGGATGTCGTCCGCAGCCAGTCCGCCCTCGATCTCCATGACCTGCGTCGGCTGGATCTCCAGCGACTGGCCGCCCTTGCTGCCGCCCTTGAGCTTGAGCATCGTCTGGCTGTTGCTGATGTGTGCGCTGTCGAGCAGCGCACGCAGCGCGCCGGTTGCGGCAGCCGAGATGCCGCCGACCATGTGCGGCAGGCCGATTGGGTACGCGCCGCGCCACGGCACAAACGGGAACTCGACGAACCAGTTGAGTTCTTCCTTGGCCTCGTCCAGCTCGTCCCAGTTGCGGTAGATCGCGAGCACCTTGCTCGTCGCCTTGTCCACGCTGACGATGTAGGGCAGCGCCTCGCCGTCCTCTTCGATGTCGGCTGTGACGTAGATTTCGTAGACCGTGCGCAAACCGTCCTCGTTGTAGCTGGTCTCGTTACGCCCCTCGATCTTGTTGTTCGCCTTCTCCGCCAAGCTGAAGTCAGGCTCGAGGCTGACGGGTGCCAGATCGACGTCGCGATACATGCCACGCTTCACGCGCTGCATGTACTCGAGCTGCGTCAGGTACTGGACGTGCGTCTTGCGCTGCGCGCTGTAGAAGTTGGTCGCGGCGAAGGGCAGGTACATGTCGTCGATGGCGACGAACAGGAACTCGGGCCGGTTGCGCGGCTCGTTCCACGTCACCTTCATGTACTGCGCGCCGCCGAGCGGCACCTGCGTCAGGAGCTGCTCAAGCTCTGCGCGGAACTCAGGGCTTTGCACCGTGAGCTGCCAGTTCATGAAGTCCGTCTTGCGCTTGGCCTTCTTCAGCTTGTCGACCGTCGGGTCGCCGGGGATGAAGTCCTTGACCGGACCCTGCGGCGGGAACAGCTCCTTGATGGCGCGTGCGGCGAAGTCGACGCAGGCCTCGGTCAGCATCGGATGCACAACCTTGGTCGCGCCTTGGAACTGCGCGCCGCCGGGCGCGTCGTCGCCCAGACCAGTGCGGCGCAGGCCTTCCTCGTACTGCTCGTCGCGCTTCTTGCGCGCCTCTTTGTCCTTGCCGATCAGGTCAAGGTACGACGAGGCCAGCGTGCTCAGCTCGCTCTCGGGCATGGTCTCGGCGAGGTTGGCGTAGAAGTCGTCGGAGCGCTCCTCGCCCTCGTCGTCCAGCTTGACGATTGCGCCACCGTCCTCGGTGTCGATGACGTCGGCCTCCTCGTCCTCTGGCACTTCGACCATCTCTGGCAATTCGTCTTCGTCCATGGCCTCGTCCTTCATGCGGCGTAAGGATTGGTGATCACCTTGGGAGGTGGTCTGGTTTCATCTTTGCGGGCTTGTACAGCATCGAGCAGTCTCTTGTCCATGAGAAGGCGCAAGGCCTGCGTGGTGCTGTCGACATAGTCGTCGTGCTTGACGCTCTTTGGCCCCGTAAACGAGCAGAGCTGGTGCAGCATCGGCTCGATCCAGTTGCGTGGCTGGCCGGGATGCTTCGAGCTTTCGGGCAGCCAGACCATCTTGCGTGCAAAGATCGGCGTCACGATGTGCAGACGCGTCAGCTTGTCAGCGTTGCCGGGGTTGTACGGGTGGGACATGATGCCTTCGTTGTCGAGCATCTGGCGCAGGCTGGTGCCGCTGCCCTTATCCTCGATCAGCAGGATGTCGGGCTTGCGCCCCGACGTCATGGGCTTGGCGCTGCCGAACATCGGCTTGATCAGCGCCGTGTCGCCGTCGTCGCCGTAGGGGATATTCATCTCTTTCTTCACGCGCCTGATTAGCTCGGGCATGCCAAGGTGATCCTCCCAGCAGTCGAGCAGCATGACGTTGTTGCGCTTCTCGTGGTGGAAGAAGCCCCAGACCGTGCAGGCCGTCGGGTCAGGATCTCCGGTGCGCTTGTCGAGCGTCTTCTCGGTGTAGGCCGTGTCGAGCGACAGGACCACGAGGTCGAACTGCGGCAGCGGCTTGTCGTGCGGCCACAGGCGGAACTGGCTGCGCTTTACAATGCCGGTCTCTTCGGGGTCGATAAGCTCGCCCCATAGCTCCTGCCTGCCGAGCGTCGTGCCCTCGTACTGCTCAAGGTTGTCGAAGAAGTCGTCGGGCAGGTTTGCCTTGTTGTCGTATGTCGAGCCGCGCACGATGACGCGCCGATCCTTCGGCTTGCTCAGCTTGCGGATCAGTTCCCTCGGCTTGGGTGTCGTCGTCCACAGCACCTGCGGCGACGTGCCGAGGCGCAGACCCATCAAGGCCATGTCCCACGTCTCTTGGTCGTACTGCCACGCGGCCAGCTCGTCGAACCAAGCGCGGCAGTGCTGAGGACCACGCAAACGCTCAGGCTTCTCTGCCGTGAAGCCGCGTATCGTGGAGACGCCGCCTGCAACATTTAGCATCCTGATGAACATGCCTGTCTTGTTGTG
>JASGCG010000323.1 GCA_030054235.1 Bacteroidia bacterium | reverse complement strand
TCGAGGACCGCGGAGATGGCTCCACCGCTGACGATCATGGGGATCATCGCCACGAGGACTCGCTCCGCCAGATCACCGCGCCAACCCACTGCGATGTAGGTGAACAGAAGTGCACCCTCCATCAAAACCAGGCCCACCGTCGCCAGGTGCAGCGCGTGCGCCCAGCGGCCGCCGCGCGCGTGACGGAAGACACGGCCCATGCCGATCGCCAGCGCGAAGGTCGCCACGAGCACCGCAACCGCCCCCTGGCGCTCCATGGAGGTTCGATCGGGCTCATCCAAGGTCCACGGCTGCTGCAGGCCATTCGCGATGCCCAGCCAGATCACGAGCGCGATGCCGAGCAGCGACAGCCCCGCGACCTGCCACGCCGTCGCGCCGCGCTCACGCGGGTCGCCGAAGCAGACCATGAAGGCGATCGGCGAAGCGATCATGAACTGCCAGCCGCGCAGGCCGAAGTCCGCGATCACCGGGGCCACGCTCCAGGCCGCCGCAAACCACGCCAGCAGTGCTGCCATCTGCAGGCCGAACGCAACCCACGCACCGCGCACGGCCAGCGGGAAAGCCAACGCCCTCATCGAGAACGCTCCTGCGACGGTCGCGCCAAGGCACGCCGCACCAGAGCCCATGCACCCTTCGAAGACCGTCCCGATCGGCAGCCAGACTGCAGCACAGAACCAAGCGGCCGATGCTCCGCTGCCGATCACGGTGGTGAGCACGACCGGCGTGATGCCTGCATCGCCGCCACGCGTCGCGACCGACCAGATCCCGCTCATCACCGTGAGGATCATGGCCGTGCCGGCGAGTTGCCATGCTTCGGTGCTATCGACGAAGAGTCCCAGCAGCGTCCCACCCAGCGAGGCGACGAGCGACAGGGACAGCACCGCAAGGGTCAGCGTGCGGAAGTTCACGCCGAGGATCGTAAGGCTGGCATCGCAGGTGTGGAACACGCCGCGCGCTGGATCGCCCAGATCAACCGGATGGCTGCGAGCGATTCAATGCCGCACGGACACAACCCGGGGCGCCTGACCACGATTCGCCAAAGCCGCCGACCGGAATCGAACCGGCAACCTCCAGATTACAAATCAGGTGCTCTGCCAGTTGAGCTACGGCGGCGGAGGTCCGTCGGAGTCTAACGAGCGCCGGCGCGATGCCGCTTGATCGCGATCGCCAGCAGGCTGACATCCGCAGGATTGATGCCGGCCAGCCGGCCTGCCTGCCCGAGCGTGGCCGGGCGGAACTTGCGCAGCACCTCCACCGCCTCGCCGCGCAGGCCGGTCACGCCCGCTGGATCCAGATCCATCGGCACGCTCACGCGCTCGTGATCCTGCGCACGCCGGATGTCGCTGTGCATCCGCGTGATGTACCCCTCGTAGCGCACCTCGGTCATGGCCTTCGCCGCCAGCGCCACGTCATCGATGCCCAGGGCGAGCGCAAAGGCCTCGTCCGTCGTTGCAGGATCGAGCGCAACAGGTCGCAGCGCCCTGCCGGATGCGATCTTCGGGTCAAGCCGCGCGCGCAGCGCGATGAGTGCTGCTTGGGCGGCCTCGAAGGCGTTCCACTGCGCTGCGCCGATCAATCCCCATGAACGGGCTTCGCGCGTGAGCCGATCGGCCGCATTGTCGGCGCGCAGCAGCAAGCGATGCTCCGCGCGGCTGGTGAACATGCGGTACGGCTCACGCGGAACCTTCGTCACCAGGTCGTCCATCATCACGCCGATGTAGGCCTGCTCGCGACCAAGCCTGACGGCATCATCACCCCGGACCCGTCGTGCCGCGTTGAGGCCCGCCAGCAAGCCCTGCGCGCCCGCTTCCTCGTAGCCGCTGGTGCCGTTGATCTGGCCCGCCAGGAACAGGCCGCGCACGAGCTTGGTCTCGCCGGTGGCATCGATCTGGTGCGGCCAGACCATGTCGTACTCGACGGCGTAGCCGAACTTCAGGATCGTGGCCCGCTCGCAGCCAGCCAAGCCACGCACGATCCGTTCCTGCACTTCGGCGGGCAGGCTCGTGCTCAGGCCGTTGCAGTAGACCTCTTCCGTGTGCAGGCTTTCGGGCTCGAGGAAGACATGATGGCTGTCGCGATCGGCGAACCGCACCACCTTGTCCTCAAGGCTCGGGCAGTAGCGAGGCCCGCACTCCGCCTCGACCTCGCCCGCGTACATCGGTGCCAGATGGAGATTGTCGCGGATGAGTTGGTGCATCCACGGCGTGGTCTGGGTGGCGCGGCACTCGACTTGCCGAAACGCCGGAAAGCGTGCGCGGTCGGTCGTTTCGCTGAACGGCTCGGGGCGGGCATCGCCAAGTTGCGGCGGCAGGGATTCCCAATCGATCGATCCACGCGCCAGGCGCGGCGGCGTTCCAGTCTTGAGTCGACCGAGCTCGAAGCCGAGCGCACGCAGCGTGGCGCTGACCGGCACGGCAGCACCCTCGCCGATGCGACCGCCAACGACCTTCTCCTGGCCCGTGTGCATGAGGGCGCGCATGAAGGTGCCTGTCGTCAGCACGCAGGCGCCGCAACGGAGCGTGGTCGGGCCGTGAGCTCGCGGGCTGCGACGGGCCCCCTCGCCGTACGGAGCGCGTGCGAGTTGGTTGCCCGTGGCGTTGGCTTCGATCGCCGTTCCATCCGCCTCGACCGTGCACGCTCCCGGTGCGAGCACGGCACCCGCGATCGACCCATCCACGACCTCGAAGGCATCCACGGTGCCCTCGATCACGGTGATCTCGGGGTCGCACGCCACCAAGCGCTGCACCTCGGCCGCATAGGCGTGCTTGTCGCATTGCGCGCGGTGCGTGGGCCCCGCGCG
>JASGCG010000322.1 GCA_030054235.1 Bacteroidia bacterium | reverse complement strand
GACGCAGGAGGAGCGCGCGCGGAGCCGGGTGCAGCGCGCGCGTCCGCGCGGCCGGGACCCGAGGTCGCGGGAGGACGAGCGCGAGGACGCAAGCGGGAGCAGCGCGGGTTCTGTTGCGCGTCCGCGCGGCCGGGACCCGAGGTCGCGGGAGGACGAGCGCACGATCTCGAGGCCGATGAGTACGGGCTCGCCGCGCGCCCGGCTCTAGGTCGCGCCGTGTCCCGTGGCGTCGCGCTCGTGTGCATCGAGTTCCGCAGCGCGATCCTGGGCCGCGCCTTCGGTCATCTGGTCGCCCAGCAACTCCTTCAGCACCACGGTCGCGAACGCACCGGCGGGCAGGTCGAACGCCACGCGGATGTACGGGCCGTGCTCGTCGAAGCCGCCCTCGCACTGCGCGTTCGTCACGGGCACGCGCAGCGGACGACGCGTCCCGGTGGGCGCGAGCGGCCCCTCGGCGAAGACCGCGTGATCGATCCCAAAGTCAGCGCACGCCGCGCGCTCGAACTCGCCCGGCACTCCCTCCGCGGGAGCGAAGTCGCTGCCTGGCATGAGCCCGCTCGGCGAGAGTTCGAACGCGTGCAGCCGCGGCAGCACGTCGGAACCGTCCTCAAGCATGGACGCGTCGATGCGGAACGAGCGCCCACTTCGGTGGTGGTACGCGCGGTCGCCATCGAGCAGCGTGCCCAACGTGCCTGCCTCGAGCCGACGCAGCACCGTGCGATTGAAGACCGCTGATTGCAGCGCGGCGATCCAGAAATCGCGCACGATGCTGCCACCTGAGAGCACGGCATGCTCCGCCGACTTGCCCGCGATCAACGCGCGTAGCGCAGAGCGCTCGGCGTGATCGTTCTTGCCCCAGTGCTCGAGCGCAGCGCCCAAGTCGCCACGCGCGAACGCCTCGCGCCGCTCTCGCTGGCGTTCAGGAAAGGCAGTCCCGTGCAGCCCGAGGAGCTCATCGAGCGCGTCCTGCCATCGTGCCTGCAGCACATGCAGGCCCATGACGTGGTTGTTGCCCCGGTAGCCGAATCGTTGCGGCCCGTAGAAGTCAGGCACGCCGATGCGCGAGAGCTCCTTCAGCCGCGACCAGACGACGGTGGCCTTGAGGGGATCGAGGCCGCGGATCCTGATCGCGAATCGATTGCCGGCCAGGTGACCGCGACGCAGCTTGTTGGCGTGCCGCGTCATCCACAGCAGCATCACCTGCGGATGGTTGAGCTGCACCGCGGCGGGCTCACGCCCCGGCAGGTGGATGCTGACGGTCTGCCGGGTCACGGCCCGGCGATCCTTCATGCCTGCGAAGCCGATTGCGCGTGCCGGCACGTTGAAGTGCTTCGACAAGATCGAGATGAGCTCGACGTGCTGCACATCCTGCTTCTGCACCCCGACGTACACGTGCTCGCCTTCGCCGCTGGGCTCGTAGAGCGGGAGTTCCTCGACCAGGAAGTCCTCGGGGCGTTCCTTGATGCGGCCCCCGAGGGTGCCGGCGGGGAGCAAGCCGCGCGCGGGCAGCGGTGACGGGAGCGACAGAGATGACAGCGCGGGCTCGGGAAGCCGAGCGTGACCTTCGGCGCTCGGATCATCGTGCGGATCATGGTTCATGAGTCGCTCCCCACGGCGATGCCAACATGCACGAGATGGGCACGCATCTGCGCAGCAGTGTGCCCCTCGTGATCGATCTGGTACGCCTGCCATCCGGCTCGGCGCGCGCCCTCGCAGTTCTCAGCAAGATCGTCAAAGAGCAGGATCCGTTCGGCAGGCAGGCCGAGCACCGCGGCGGCATGCGCGTAGATGGCTGGTTCGGGCTTCGCGAGCAGCAGTTCGTGCGAGGCGAGCCGGTGATGCAAGCGGCTCAGGGCGGGGAACTCGCGAAGCATCCGCTCCCAGTGCAGGCCGTTGGTGTTCGAGAGGCAGCCGGTCACGACACCGAGTGCGTGCAGGTCGTCGATCAGTTCCACCGTGCCTTGATAGGGAGCCTCGACGATCGACTCAAGCAGGGCGCGGCCGATCGACACCGGCGCGTCGGGATCAAGGGACGATGCCCAGATCGCCGAGCAGGCCTCAAGGGTCTGGTCGCCACGTTGCCACGCATCAAGGGCTGTGCTCCGCTCCGTACGCATCAGCGGCTCGAGCGATCGCGGTGTGGGCACGACCCCAACGGCCACGCACTGCGCCGTCCACTCGCGGCGGATGCGCACCAGCACGCCGCCGAGGTCGAACATCACCGCATCGATCGCGCGTTCACGCATGACGACTGTTGTACCTCGCGCGGCTTGGCGCGACGTGCAATCGGTCGCCACCAACCCATGGCGCCACGAACGAGAACGGAGCAGAAGCGTTGGCTCCTGCTCCGTTCGACATGCGTGTCGCCCTCAGCGCCGGCGGCGAGAGTTCAGGAGCGAACCCCCGAACATCAGCACGATCGCTCCAGGTGCCGGGACATCCGGGACATCGGGCCCGTCAGGACCATCGGGTCCGTCGGGGTTGTCCGGCCAGTCCGGGCCATCACCTGGACCGCCATCGGGTGGGTTCGGATTCGGGTTGTCCGGATCGTCCGGGTCCTCGCCGTCCGGCCAATCCGGCCCGTCGGGATCGGTGGGATCCTCGGGATTCTCGGGATCGGTCGGATCGTCCGGATCATCCGGATCGTCGGGATCATCGGGATCGTCCGGGTCATCTGGCGGATCGGGGTCGATCGTGATGATCGGCGGGAACTGAGGCCGTGGACGAAGTGGATTCGTGTTGGGCTGCGAGGACTGGTTCAGCGGCGCTTCGCTCCGTGCCTGCCGAGACCGCGTTGCCGTC
>JASGCG010000017.1 GCA_030054235.1 Bacteroidia bacterium | reverse complement strand
GGCATTTGACAACACGACAGGCAGTGGATCTTCGGTACTGCCGGGGCTCCCTGGCGGGTCTTGATTGCTGCAGCATCACCTGCCTAACGTTGGGCTTTGAATCCCAACCCAACCGGACTACGAAAGACACTTTTATGACGACCACTGCCACCGGACTCCTGAGCCTCGCGTTCATTGCATCCCCTGCGCTCGCGATCGGCGGGTGCCCATCCTCCCCCAGCGACCTAGATGGCAACTGCATCGACGACGCCGCCCAGACCGTGACCGTCGACGACTCGGCGATCGATGACGCTGCAACCATCCAGTCAGCGATCGATGCGACCCCTGCGGGAGAGTTCAGGATCATCCAGCTGGCGGCAGGCACCTACAACCTTCCGTCGGGCCTCCAGGTGCTTGACCAGCGCGTGCTCCTTCGCGGTGCTGGAATCGGCCAGACGATTCTCAACGGCCTGCCGTTGCCCAGCGGCTCCTCCATCCTGCGTTACGGCAGTGAGATCGAACTGGCAGGTCCGGGCCAGCCTGCCTACTGCGGCGTGCAGGGCATCACCTTCAGCGAGGGGAACTACGGGTCGTATCTCCCCAACTCGACGGCCAACTTCGTCGGAGGCGGCGTGCTGTTCATGAACACCTCGGCGTCGATCGTCGCGTGTCGGTTCCAGTACTGCCGCTCCGGCAACGGAGGAGCCGCCTACGTGTACAAGAGCCGGTCCGACATCCGTGATTCGCAGTTTCAGTTCAACGCCGCACAGAACGGCGTTGGCGGGATTCTCTACTTCCGCAGCTCGGGTTCGGTGGCCAACTGCCTCCTCAACCAGAACACCGCTGGCGAGGGTTCAGGCGCTGCGTTCGGCGCGGCCGGACCTCGCGCCACCGGCGAAGGCATCTTGCTGAAGGACTGCACCGTCACCCAGAACAAGTGCTTCATCGAAGGCTCCGCAGTGGACTGGAACTGGAGCAGCGGAACGACGACGGGAACGCTCACCATCGATGGCTGTGTGATCTCGGGCAATCGAAGTGGTGACCCGGTCGTCATCGGCGCCGGCGGGCTTCGCTCGTCAGGACCCTCGACGAACTGCCAAGTCATCGACACGCAGATCTGCAACAACACGTTCTCGAACCTCGGGGGCGTGGTGACGCTGTCCGGGTCGTCGCAGGTGTGCGATTGCGTCGGTGACATCAACCTCGATGGCATTCGCAACGGTGCGGACGTAGGCATCCTGCTCGGGTATTGGGGCGACTGCGGCCCGAACGGCGGCTGTTCCTTTGCCGACCTGGACGGCTCGGGTGCCGTCGATGGCGCGGATCTGGGAATGCTGCTGGCGGGCTGGGGCTCCTGCGGCTGAACTGAACACCACCATCCGCATGGCACGGCTTACACTCGGCGTGCCATGCGGATCGTGCACGCCGTCACATCGATCGATCCCTCCTACGGAGGACCGACTGCTGTGGTTGTTGGCCTCGCGACTCAGCGAGCCGGCTGGGGGCCCACCCGGGTCGTGGGGTGCAGTGGTTCCTCCGACATGACCGAACATGGCGAAGCGAACCTGGCGCACCTCAGGGCAGCCGGGGTCGACGTGAGACTTGTCCGGGATCCGGGGATTTGGGGCTACGCCGGCGCTCGCCTGGATCCGCTCGTGGAGGATGCAGACGTGCTGCATCTTCATGGCTCTTGGGACCCGCTCTTGCTGGCACTCGCACGAAGCGCCCGATCGCTTGGGGTGCCCTACGTCGTCTGCCCCCACGGAACCCTGGCCCCCCGATTCCTGGCGCAGCGACGGCTGAAGAAGTGGCTGGCCATGCGGCTGGGCGTGAGACGCATGCTTGATGGCGCCGCGTTCCTGCACGTCCTGAACGAACGCGAGCGGGATGACGTGGCGCTGCTTGAACTCGCTCCTCAACCGCGGATCGTGGCCAACGGCATTGATCTTCGGGAGTGCGGGTACCGCCCGGATCGAGGGGCGTTTCGATCCCGTCTCGGACTGCGTGATGCTCCAATGGTGCTGTTCCTGTCCAGGCTCCACCCTGGCAAGGGCTTGGACCTGCTGGTACCGGCCTTCAAGGCAGTGCTTGGTCGTTTCCCTGATGCCCGCTTGGTCATCGCTGGCCCTGACTACGGCGCCAAGGATCACGTCATGAGGCTGATCGGGAACCTTGGTGTCGGCGGGTCGGTGCACCTCACTGGTCCGCTCTTCGGGAGTGACAAGTGGCAGGCTCTCGCCGACGCGGATGCATTCGTGCTCCCCAGTCGCTACGAGGGATTCTCGGTCGCCGTGCTCGAAGCCATGGCCTGCGGGCTCCCCACGGTCATGACCACGACCTGCCACTTCCCTGAAGCCGCCAGGGCCGGGGCCGCACTCGAGACCGGCTGCTGCACCGACGAGCTTGCACGCGCCATCTCGCAGTTGCTGTCCGATCCGGTCGCCGCGAGGGAGATGGGGAAACGGGCAGCCCAGCTGGTGGTTGATCGATACACGTGGCGAGCCATCGCGGAGCAGCTCGAGACGCTCTATGCGCCGTTGGTGCGGGGGGACACGACATGAACGCTACGGCTGGGTTGACGGGTTGTCGGGTGTGCATCGTGCAGCCCGCGCTGCCTGCATACCGGGTTCCTGTCTTCAACCAGCTGGTGACCGCCCATGGCATCGACCTGACGATCGCTGCCGAGTTCCGCCCGATCTGGGGAAGCCTGAAGAGCGTCCGCGGGGATGGCACGTTTCGCACGATCGAAGCGCCGATCTCGATCTGGAACGGCCTGATGCGCCAGCCGAAGCAGCTGGAACTTGCCCGCCACGGTGCGTTCGATGTGATCATCTTCCCCCTCAACCGCAAGTCGCTCGACGTGGATCTCGCCCTCCGCGCCGCACGCCGGCGCGGCATCGGCACCGTGCTCTGGGGACACGGCTTCAGCAAGCGCGAGTCATGGCTGCGCAGGTCGCTGCGCAACAATCTTCTTCGCAAGGCGGATGCCGGGTTGCTCTACAGTTCGGCGGCACGGGACCGGCTGATGGCCGAGGGACTCGATCCGGCACGGCTCTTCGTGGCTCAGAATGCCATCGACCATCGCCGTGTTGAGGCGGCGATCCATTCCTGGAGCGACGATGCCGGCCGTCTCGCTGAGTTCCGGCGCCAGCACCTGCTCGAGCACGGCGAGACGATCCTCTTCATCTCCCGCATGGAGCCGGACAAGCACGTCGAGGTCTTGATCGATGCCTTTGCGCTGCTGCTTCGGAGACGGCCCCGGGCCAGGCTGGTGCTCGTCGGTGACGGTTCCTGCGTGCCCGACCTTCAGCAGCGGGCCAGGGCAGCAGGACTCGGAGCCAGCGTGACCTTCACGGGGCCCATCTATGACGAGGATGCCCTCGCTCCCTGGGCGATGAGCGCGGCCTGCTTCGTCTATCCAGCCGCGATCGGCCTGTCGATCTACCACGCCTTCGCATACGGACTTCCGGTGCTGACGAGCGACGACATCGCCAGCCACAATCCCGAGATCGAGGCGCTTGAGCCCGGGGTCAATGGCCTGCTCGTCCGCGACGGTGATCCGACCGCCTTCGCCGACGCCATGGAGCGGGTTATTGGTGACCCGGATGCGCGTGATCGATTCCGGAAGGCCGCCCACGCCACCATCCACAGGCCCGGCGGCTTCACCATCGACACGATGGCCCAGGGGTTTGCGGACGCCATCTCGGCCGTTCGGAGCCGATGATGTACCTTGCCTTTCGTTGAAGGCACCTTCCATCCAGATGATGTTTCGTTCGCACGTCGAGCGACGGATCTTGCCACTGATGCTGCGCCTGGATGCGACCGGAGCGACCGATGCTGTGGGGTTCCTGCACTGGCCGCGGGCCATTGACCCATCGACGGCGATCATCTACTCCGTCGGCGTTGGCGAGGACATCGATGTCGAGCGGAGGCTTGTCGCCATGGGTGCGAGGTGGATCTGGCTCTTCGATCCCACGCCGCGGTCGATCCGGTACATGCAAGACGCCGGCAACGCTGACGGCGCGCTCCATTTCACGCCCGTCGGAGCCTGGAGCAAGAACAGCACGCTCACGTTCCACGCGCCGGCCGATCCGCGCTTCGTCTCGCACTCTGTGCTCGGCCCGCAAGGCGGGACTGGGTCCTTTGAAGCTCAGGTCCGCACCATTGCCACGTTGATGCACGAGCGGGGACACGACCGCCTTGATGTGCTCAAGTTGAACGTCGAGGGCGCCGAGGACGCGATCCTCGAGCAAGCTTTCGCCGATGGGATTACGCCGCGATCGATCATTTGCACCTGGGAGGGGCGCTGGTCGCTGGCAAAGGCCGTCCATTGGACGTCCAAGCTCCGTGCTCGCGGATACCAGCTCGTGGGCCGCAAGGACTGGTATTGCACATACCTGCGCCCTTGAGTGGCGCGCCGCTACCCTCCCCTGCATGAGCCAGGAGATCAGCAGCGGCCTCAGCGAATCGCGCGTCTTCCCGCCCAGCGAGGCTTTCCTGCGCGGTTGCGGCGATCGCCCGCATGTGGCGAGCCTTGATGAGTATCGCGCGCTCTGGACGCGCTCGATCCAGGATCCCGAGGGGTTCTGGGGCGAGGTCGCGCGGGGCTTCGACTGGTTCACGCCGTTCACGAGCGTGCTCGACTGGCAATGCCCCGATGCGCGGTGGTTCGATGGCGGCACGCTGAACGCCTGCCACAACTGCGTCGACCGACAGGTCAACGCCGGCCACGGCGACGAGGTCGCGATCATCTGGGAAGGCGAGCCCGGCTGGCCGTCCGACGCGTCGAGTGCTTATGCCGCCGCGTTCAGCAGCAGCGACCGCGCGCTCTCCGCGCGCCACGGACACGCCGTGCGCCACCTCACCTACCGGCACCTGCAGGAGGAGACCGCCCGCCTGGCCAATGCGCTGCGATCCCTTGGGGTGCGCAAAGGCGACGTCGTCACGCTCTACATGGGCATGGTGCCCGAGCTTGCGATCGCGGTGCTCGCGTGTGCGCGGATCGGCGCGGCGCACAGCGTGATCTTCGGTGGCTTCGCAGCACCGGCGATCATCGACCGCGTCGCCGATGCGCAAAGCCGCGTCATCATCACCTGCGATGGCGCGTGGCGGCGCGGGGCCATCGTGCCGCTCAAGGCGAACGTCGACGAAGCCTGCACGGGCGCACCCTCCGTCGAGCACGTGATCGTGCTGCGGCGCACCGGCCACGACGTGCCGATGCGTGCAGGCCGCGATCATTGGTGGCACGAGCTTGTGGCATCGCAGCCATCGACCTGCGCCTGCGAGCCGATGGCCAGCGAAGACCTGCTGTTCCTGCTCTACACGAGCGGCTCGACCGGCAAGCCCAAGGGCATCCGTCACACGACCGCGGGCTACTCGATTTTCACGGCATTCACCGCGCGCATGACCTTCGATCTGCATCCAGGCACGGAGCAGGTCTATTTCTGCACGGCCGACATCGGCTGGATCACCGGGCACAGCTACATCGTCTACGGGCTCCTTCCCAATCGCGTGCCCACGCTCATGTACGAGGGCGCCCCCAATGCCCCCGCGGAGGATCGCTTCTGGTCGATCGTCGAGCGTCACCGCGTCACGCACTTCTACACCGCGCCCACGGCGATCCGCGCGTTCATGAAGTGGGGCGATGCGCACCCGGCCAAGCACGACCTCTCGAGCCTTCGGTTGCTGGGCACCGTCGGCGAACCGATCAATCCCGAAGCGTGGATGTGGTACCACCGCACGATCGGCGGCGAACGCTGCCCGATCGTCGACACGATGTGGCAGACCGAGACCGGCGGCCACATCATCACGCCGCTGCCGGGGGCCACGCCCACCGTGCCGGGCTCCTGCACGCTGCCGATGTTCGGCATCGATGCAGCCATCGTGAACGAACGCGGCGAGGAACTGCCGGCCAATGCCGGCGGCCTGCTCGTCATCCGCAAGCCGTGGCCGGCGATGCTGCGCGGGATCCACGGCGATCGCCAGCGCTTCATCGACACCTACTGGTCAAAGGTTCCCGGGATGTACGTGGCCGGCGACGGTGCGCGCCGTGATGAACGCGGCTACTTCTGGATCATGGGGCGCATCGATGACGTGATCAACGTCTCGGGGCACCGCCTGGGCACGATGGAGGTCGAGAGCGCGCTGGTGGCGCACGAAGCCGTCGTCGAGGCCGCCGTCGTCGGCATGCCGCACGAGATCAAGGGCACCGGCATCGCGGCCTTCGTCACGCTCGGCCCCGGGCACACCGGCCGCGCCGGCGACGCGCTGCGCAAGGAGCTCCAGGAGCACGTGGCCCATGAGATCGGGGCGATCGCCAAGCCCGACATGATCCGCTTCACGCAGGCCCTGCCCAAGACCCGCAGCGGCAAGATCATGCGACGACTGCTCCGCGACATCGCCGCCGGCAACGAGGTCCGCCAGGACACCACCACGCTCGAAGACTTCACCGTGCTCGCCAAGCTGCGCGAGACGGAGGAGTGATCCGCGCTACGGCAGGATGCTCCAGTCCGGGCGGTCGGCGCCGTTGGCCCAGCGGCGCATGTCACGCATGACATCGATCTGCACCGACTCCACGCCGCCGGCGGCATTGACCACGATGACCTCGTCGCCGTGTCGCGCGCTCAGGTTGCCGAAGCTCGCCGGATCAAGCGGGTCGTACGCGGCAGCCCATCGCGCGGTGGCATCGGCGAGATACGGTGACTCGATGCGGAAGAACCCTTCGGTGATCGACCCCGTGGCCGTCGCGTTCGTGCGTGCACCCGCGAACACCGTCAGGGACGCGGGCTTCACGATCGAACTCAGCCTGGTGACGTAGAAGCCCGTCAGCGGATTCGCGCTCCCGTTGGGGAGCGTGGCCGGCAGGAACCCGTAGCGCTCGCTGTCGCCGCCGACGAATGCGCTGTTCATGCCGAACGCGGGATAGAGGCTCGTGAAGTAGTAGAACTCCGCAGGCGCGCCATTGGCGAGCTGCGCGTACGTCTCGCTCTCGCCGCCGAGGAAGAGCCCTCGCATGTCAAACGAGAGGTACGGCGCAAGCCGCCACGGCCATCGCGCCGAAATCGTCGGTCCGCCCCCGAAGGCGTCGGCCGGCATGCGTTCGCCGCTGGCCACCCACGCCGGCAGCCCGGTCTTGAACCCAGGCAGCACCTGCCCTTGCGCATCCGTGGCGTACCCCGTCCAGGCGGCAAAGATCGATCGGCCCGAGGCCACTTCGCGCGACTTCCGCGCCACCCCCTGCACCATGCGGATCGCCGGCAGGAGCAGCGCCAGGATCAGCGCGATCAGCCCGATGACCACCAACAGCTCCGTGAGCGAGAATCCTCGCGGATTCGCGCTGGCGTGACTTGCTGGGACCCTTGGAGACGCCATGCTTGGTGCCTAGTCTTCCATCGTATGCCGCAGCGCACCACGACACGCCTCGCGATCGCCCTGGCAGCCACGCTGCCGGTGGTGTCACCCGCGCTCGCCCAATCGACCAACGGATACTGGACGACCCCAACGCTCGACCGTTGGATGTATCCCTTCAACACGTCGCCTGGCTCGCGGCCCGTCATCAGCGTCTTCGGCTCGGACCGCAACGATCCCAGCATGTTCGACAGTCGCGATGGCCAGTTCATCGTGGGATGGTCGACGGCTGACCAGATCCCAACCGGTCCCGCCACCGCTTCGGCGACCCTGCATGCCGCGATGGTCGAGGTCGAGTTCGCGAACGACCTCGTCGTGCAGTACGACCCGACGCAAGACCCGTGGCAGATGTTCGCACCGACCGCCAGCGCCGACTGGCAGGCCGACGCCGATCCGGGCCAGAGCATCGAGCTCTATGGCGTGGGGTTCCGCAACGGCTTCACGGCGGCCACCTTCCAGGAGTTCTCGCCGTTCGCGCCCAGCGGCACCAACATCCTCGCCCCCAGCGTGCGCTCGGCCTACGCCATGTCCTTCAATGGGTCAGGCCAACCGATCGACATCAGCAACCACCCTCGCGAGCGCTTCGATCCCAAGGCCTTCGCGGTCGGTGCGTGCGCCACCCTGCAGCCGGGGGACTTCATTCCGGCCGGCACGCGCATGAGCTTCGAGCTCGATGTTGGGGACCCCAACATCCGTCAGTACGTGCTTGATGGCTTGGCTGCGGGCAAGCTGCTCTTCAGCATCTCCAGCCTGAGCTTCGTGGTGCAGCAAGGCGGGAGCTTCCCGGCCTTCTACGCTCGAGAGAACGCGCTGGTGACCCTGGGTGCCGCCACCGCTGCGCAGCTGCAGGTCATCGTCACCATCGCGCCGCAGTGTGAGCCGGCCGACCTTGACTGCAACCAGCGGGTGGACGGGGCCGATCTGGGCCTCCTGCTGAGCAACTGGGGCGGCGCAGGCCCGGGCGATGTGGATGACAGCGGCCGAGTCGACGGCGCCGACTTGGGCGTTCTGCTGAGTTCGTGGACGGGTTGAGGCGGGCGACGACAGGCGCCGCTGCACGCGCTGGCGGCCGACGATGCATCGCCCTGGGCAGCCCCGGCGACGGGGCTCAGCCGCAGATCGAGTCGAGGATCGCCAGGCGCGCCGCGGTGATGCGCTCGCGAACCCCGGCGAGCACCTCTTCCACGGTCTTGGGCTGGGTCTCCATGACGTCGGCGATCTCGCTGGCGGTCAACCCCTCACCGTAGTGCAGCGACAGCACCAAACGCTCACTCGACGAGAGCGTCTGCGCAATCATCTTCACGGTTAGGCCTTCTTCATCGAACATTCGTGCTCTCCCTGCACAGCTGTCCAGTCGATCCCACGACGAGCTCACGCGCACATCCTTGTACGACAGAGGGAAGATAACACAAGTCTGGCTCATGGTGGCGGACCTTTCTTGGATTTCGATCAGGCAGCGGCGTCGAGCTGGATGTCGATGAACGCTTCGGCGAGTTCGGGATCGAACTGGGTGCCTCGGCATCGCTTCACTTCATGAAGAGCTTCGTGCACGCCCATCGCCTTGCGATAGGTGCGGTCGCTCGTCATCGCATCGAAGCTGTCGACGATCGCGAGGATGCGTCCATCAACTGGAATCGAATCCCCTGCGCGCATGAACGGATAGCCCGTCCCGTCCCACCGCTCGTGGTGGCTCAGCACGCCCTCGAGCGCATCGGCCACTTCGTCGAAGCGTTGCAGCAGGCGATGCCCGATCAGGGGATGACGGCGGATCTGCTCGATTTCTTCGGTGTTCAGCGGCCCCTGCTTGTTCAGCACGGCCTCGCTCACGCCAACCTTGCCCACGTCGTGCAGCAGTCCGGCCAAGCGGATGCGGGTGCACGAAGCGTCGTCGAGCCCAACGTGCCGCGCGAGCGCAACGGCCAGGTCCGACACGCGTGAGCAGTGCCCACGAACGCCATGGTCCTTGGCCTGAATCAGTCCGGTCAGGAAGGTGACGGTCCCAGCCACGGAGTGGGCCAGGGCCTCGGGTCGCGTCTTGAACATCATCGGGCTCCTTTCGGCACCCCTGCTTCGGCAGCACGCAGGGGCGACTTTCGGCACCTTGGAGAATTCCGGCAGGATTCCTGCCTCCCCGGGCGCGCTACCTTTCCCCCGCGCCCATGCGACTGGCACCCTTCACCGCCCTCCGGGCTTCGCAACACCACGTCACGGCGGTGTCCTGCCCCCCGGCCGACGCGCTCGCGGCGAGCGAGGCCATCGATCTTGCACGCGCCAAGCCCCGCTCGATCATCGGGGTGCTGCGCCACGCCGACCTCGTCGGCGCGGTCGAAGGCATCAGGCCGAGCCCCGCATCGCACGTGGTCTCCCTCATCGAAAGCGGCTCCTTGATCCGCGAGACCGAGCCCTGGCTCTACGCGTACCGCGTCTCAGGGCATGGCCTCAAGGCGACGGGCCTCATCGGCCGACTGGACGAAGCCCTGCCGTCGAGTCCTGCGCCCGAGGATCCGACCGGCGAACGCCATGCTGCCCATCCGTCGCGCATCGGTGCCACGCTCGAACTGACGCGCGTGGTCATCGAGACGTGGGCGCCCATCGTGCCCAAGCTGCTCTTGGACCTGAACGAGCGCCCCCTTTACCACTTCCTCGAGAAGGACACGGGACTCACGCACAGCGTGTGGTCGCTGCGCCAGCCCATGCCCTACGTCGAGTTCCTCGCGCCGATCTCGTGGCGGCTCGCCCGCACCGCGCACGCAGGCGCGAGCCACGATCCGGTTCTGGCGTGCGTCTTCGGTGCCGATGAATGGCCGATCGCGGCCACACCTCAACTGCGGCTGCGCAGCGGCATCATCGGCCTCGAGCGCGAGCGCACCGATTGAGGGGCGGATGCGCCCCGCGGCTACACTTTGCCCATGGGATCCAAGCCCCAACCGCACTCCCCGTCCGTCGATGAACGCACCGCTCGCGTGCTCGTGGTCGATGCGTTCGCGTCGACCGGAGCCGAGGCGCTGCGCCACCTCGGGTGCGACGTGATCCACAACCCGCACCTTGATGCCGAGGGGCTGGCGCAAGCCTGCGCCGATCTCACGCCGGATGTGCTCGTGGTGCGTGAAACACCCGTGCCTGCCGCAGTCTTTGCAGCCTGCCCCACGCTGGGCTTGGTCGTGCGCAGCGGCGCGGGCACCGAAACGATCGATGTCGAAGCCGCAAATCGCCACGGCGTGCTCGTGGCCCACTGCCCGGCACGCGGCGCAATCGCTGCTGCGGAGTTGACGTGGGGCCTGATCCTGGCTGCCGATCGCCAGATCCCGGCGCAGACGATCGATCTGCAGGCCGGTCGTTGGCGGCATGGCCACTACGCGGCAGCGTCGGGCCTCGCGGGCCGCACGCTCGGGATCATCGGCCTGGGCCCGGTCGGGCAGGAAGTCGCGCGTCGCGGCCTTGCCTTCGGCATGCACGTGATCGCGTGGAGCCGCCACATCACCGAAGCGCGCTGCGACGCGCTGGGCATTGATCTCTGCGCCAACCTCGTCAACCTCGCCAAGCTCAGCGACGTGGTCAGCGTGAACGTGCCGCAGAGCGCCGAGACGGCCGACATGGTCGGCGAGAAGTTCTTCGCAGCCATGCGCCAAGGGGCGATCCTCGTGAACACCTCGCGCTCGGGGGCGATCGACGAGACCGCCCTGCTCCGCGCCGTGCGCTCGAAGGGGCTCCGTGTCGCCAGCGATTCGTGGGACGACGCACCTGATGCGGCCGATGGCACCTTCGCCGGCCCGCTCGGCCGTGAACCCGGCGTGATCGGCACGCACGGCGTGGCGGCCTGCACCGAGCAGGCCATGGGGGCGATCGCGGACGAGGTCACACGAATCGTGTCGGCGTGGATCAACGACTTCGACATGCCTGGCTGCGTCAACATCGCGCAGTCGACGGGCGCCAGCACGCTGCTCTGCGTGCGCCACCTCAATGTGCCCGGCGTCTTCGCACAGGTCTTCGCGGTGCTCGGCAACGCCAAGATCAACGTCGAGGAGATGGACAACATCATCTATGAGGGCGGGCATGCGGCAGTCGCGCGCATGCAGCTCTCGCGGCGCCCGAGCGCCGAGGATCTGGCCGCACTGCGGGCGTGCAACGCCGTGCTGGCCGTGAACGTCAACACCCTTGGAGGACCACGACCATGACCGCTGCCCCCGCCATGACCAGCTGCGTGCGCCCGACCCCGAGCGGACGCGTCTACAACTTCAGCGCCGGCCCCGCCGGCATGCCCGAGCCCGTGCTGCGCCAGCTGCAGGAAGACCTGTGGGATCTGCGCGGCAGCGGCATCGGCATCATGGAGCACTCGCACCGCGGCAAGCTGTACGACGCGATCAACGCCGAGGCGCACGAGTGGTGCCGCAAGGCCGGGCGCGTGCCCGCCGACTGGGAAGTCATCCTCATGCCGGGCGGCGCCACCGTGCAGCAGGCCTACCTGCCGTTCAACTTCCTGCCCGCAGGCCGCACGGCCGACTACCCCGATACCGGCATCTGGACGACGAAGGCGATCAGCGAGGGCCGCAAGGCCGCCGCGATGCTGGGCGCGCACATCCATGTGGCGTTCGAAGGCTCGCGCCTGAAGTACACGCGCGTGCCCAAGGATGGCGAGATGAGCCAGACGCCCAACGCCGCCTACCTGCACTACTGCTCGAACAACACGGTCTTCGGCACGCGGTACCCCACCACGCCCGTGACCACGGCGCCGCTCGTGTGCGATGCGAGCAGCGAGTACTTCGCGCGCCCGGTCGACTGGAGCCGGCACGTCATGCTGTACGGCGGCGGGCAGAAGAACCCAGCGATGGTCCTGGTTGCGCTGTATGCGAATCCAAACCGGTGGCTGGTAAAAC
>JASGCG010000321.1 GCA_030054235.1 Bacteroidia bacterium | reverse complement strand
GACTCGCGGTAGGCGAACATCGCCAGCACCTGCTCCATCTGCGTCATCGCCGAATCGTGGCTGAACCAGCCCAGGCCTGCCACGCGCGGCACGACCGCCGCCGCCAGCACCACGAGGATGATGCTGGCGACGAGGATCTCGATGAGGGTGAACGCGCGGCGATGCATCAGCTGATCACTTGCCCGGCGGTTCGCTCAGGCGGATGTCGGCGTCCTCGCCCTCGCCACCGGGTTGGCCGTCGGCGCCGTAGCAGATGATGTCGAACTCAAGGCCGGCGGGCACGTCATCGACCTCGAGGACGTAGTCGTTCTTCCACGGATCCTTCAGCGCGCTCGCGGGCATGAACGGCGGATCGCCCTCGATCAGCTCGGCGAGCTCGAAGTCGTCGCCGAGCGAGCTCATGCCGTTCTGGGTCATGTAGATCGTGATCTGGTTGCTCAGCGTGGCCATTTCGCTGAAGGCACGCTTCTGCTTGGAGCTGCCGATGAGGAAGCCCAGCCGCGGCACGAACACGGCGGCCATGATGCCGAGGATCGTGACGGCGATGAGGATCTCGATGAGGCTGAACGCGCGGCGGGCGCGACGGCGACTGGAGCGGGAGGGGTGCATGGTCATGGTTCCTTTCTTCGGGGTTCGTTCAGCGAAGCGCTAGGCGCCCAGCGCGGTCTGCATGTTCAGGAGCGGCAGCAGCATGCCCACGAGCACGAAGCCGGCCACGACGGACATGACCAGGAGCAGTGCGATGGGCAGGATCTTGGTGAAGAGCTTGAGCGAGTTGTTGACCTGGCGGTCGAACGCGCCGGCGGCGTGCATGAGCATGGGCTCGAGCTTGCCGGACTTCTCGCCGATGTTGACGATCTGGATCAGCAGCGGCGGGAAGTGCCCGCTGCGCTCCATCGGATCGGCCAGCGATGCCCCCGTCGACACGCGATCGCTGACGTCGTCGATGGCGGCCATCATCGCATAGTTGCCCAGCGTGTCGCGCACCGTGCGGAGCGCAGTGAGGATGGGAATGCCCGCGCTCACCAGCGTGCCGAGCGTGCGCGTGAAGCGCGCCACCGCCACGTCGCGCAGCAGCGTGCCGAGCACGGGAACCTTGAGCAGGGCGGCATCGACGATCATGCGGTTGGCAGGCACGCGCAGCCAGCCGCGCAGGGCGAACCAGCCGATCGTGGCGCCCAGCAGCATGACCCACCACCAGGTCCCGACGAAGGACGCCAGGCTCATGAGCACCTGCGTTGGCCAGGGAATCGCGATCTTGGTGCCGCTGGTGATCGGCGCCAGCAGCTTCGGCAGCACGAAGGTCACCATGGTGATGATGCTCACCGTCATGATGCCGGCCAGGATCATGGGATAGATCGTCGCGCCGATCACCTCGCGGCGCAGTTCGACGCTGCGATCGAGCAGGTCAGCCAGCTGGTGCATGATCTCGCTCATGCGGCCCGTGGCATCGGCGGCGCGGAACATGCCGACCGTCATCTCGTCGAATGGGGGGCCGTAGTCCTTCGCGGCCTGGAAGAGCGGCTGTCCGGCCTCGACGCCTTCGATCAGGTGATCAAGGATCACAGGCAGCGCCTTGCCCGCTGCCTGGCGGCGCGTGGTCTTGAGCGCCTGCATGAGGGGCAAGCCTGCCTCGAGCGCCGTGGCGAGTTCGCGCACCAGGTTGGCGAGCTCCGCGCGGCTGATCGCCGGTCGGCCGCGGACGGCCGTCGCCTGCACCGGCCCCGAGAGCCGCGGCGCGCGGGTCCTGGCGGCCTCGACGCCCTCGGCCTCGAGCGACAGCGGCAGGATGCCGCGCTCGCCGAGCATGCGCACGGCGCTGCCTCGGTCGGATGCCGACACGGAGCCGATGCTCATCGTGCCGTCAGGGCCCATGGTCTGGTAGCGGAAGCTGGGCATGGATCACTTCTTGATCGGGACGTCGTCGAGGTCCTGCGTGGCACGGAGCACTTCGCTGACCGTGGTGTCGCCATCGATCGCCTTGCGCACGCCGTCCTTGCGCATGGTGATGAAGTCATCGCCGAGCAGCGTCTTGAGGACGTGCACCGGCTCGCCCTCGGCCACGGCCTGGCGCAGCGCGGGGTTGACCTTGATGAGTTCATAGAAGCCCAGCCGCCCGCGGAAGCCCGAGCCGCGGCACTCGTCGCAGCCCAGCCCGGCCCATGCGTTGGGGCCGAACTGCGTGCGTTCGTCGGGGGCGAGTCGCGCACGGAGGTCCTCGCCCAGCGGTGCCTGCACGCGGCACGCCTTGCAGATGCGGCGGCCGAGCCGCTGCGCGAGCACGCCTTCGGCGACGCTGGCGATCAGGTACGGCTCGGCGCCCATGTCGCCGAGGCGGCCGAAGCTGCTGACCGAGTCGTTCGTATGCAGCGTGCTGAACACCAAGTGTCCGGTGAGCGCGCTGCGGATCACGATGTCCGCCGTCTCGCCGTCGCGAACTTCGCCGACGAAGATGACGTCGGGGTCCTGGCGCAGGATCGCGCGCAGCCCGGTCGCGAAGGACAGGCCGCGCTTGGGATTCACCGGGATCTGGTTGATGCCCGTGAGTTCGTACTCGACGGGATCCTCGATCGTGATGATCTTCTTGCGCGGGTCGTAGAGCTTGCTCAGGGCCGCGTAGAGCGTGGTCGTCTTGCCGCTGCCGGTCGGACCCGTCACGAGCACCAGGCCGTGCGGCTTCTCGAGCAGGCGGTCCATCGTCATGCGATGCGTCTCGGACATGCCGAGCGTCTGCAGGTCGAGCCGCAGGTTGCTCTTGTCCAGGATGCGCATGACGATGCTCTCGCCGTAGATCGTGGGCACCGT
>JASGCG010000320.1 GCA_030054235.1 Bacteroidia bacterium | reverse complement strand
ACCAGGATCTCACGAATGCCCGCCAGCATCAGCGACGTGAGCGGGTAGTAGATCATCGGCTTGTCGAACACCGGCAGCAGTTGCTTCGAGACCGCCAAGGTTGCGGGGTGAAGGCGCGTCCCCGCACCGCCAGCGAGAATGATGCCACGTCGATTCACGTCGATGCTCCTTCTGTCAGTTCGTCCACGATCCGATGCAGGTCCTCACGCCAGTCGGGGCAGCGGATCCCGAACTCCCGCTGCAGGCGGTCCACGTCAAGGCGCGAGTTCCGTGGCCGAGCAGCCGGCAACGGGTACTCCGCAGTGGTACACGGGACCAGCGCATCCTGCGCCAACTTGAGCGCCACGCCACGGCTGCGCGCCCGCTCCAGCACGGCCTGGGCGACACCAAACCATGTAGTTCCCCCAGTGGGTGCGGCGTGAAAGACACCCGACGGCCCATTCGGGTCATGCCGATGGCGCTCCAGCACGCGTGCAGCCACGTCCGCCAAGAACGATGCTGCCGTCGGCGCACCGAACTGGTCGTCAACCACGCTCAGCCGATCGCGTTCTCCCGCCAGGCGCAGGATGGTGCGCACGAAATTCTCTCCCCGCGACGCGTAGACCCAACTGGTCCGCAGAATGACATGGCGGCATCCGGAGCGGGCGATCGCCTCGTCGCCAGCCAGCTTCGTCCGACCATACGCGTTGAGCGGCCCGGTCGGATCGCCTTCGACCCACGGGCGCTCACCCGTCCCGGGATACACGTAGTCCGTCGAAAAATGCACGAGCAGCGAGCCCGACGCGGCTGCGCAGCCCGCAAGCACCTCGACCGACTCTGCATTCACGGCATGCGCCAGGCCGGGCTCTTGCTCCGCCCGATCCACCGCGGTGTAGGCAGCAGCATTCACGATCACGGTCGGTGAGCACTTCGCCAAGATGCCTGCCACGGTCGCCGGCTGACCGAGATCAATTGCTGGGTGATCCAGCGCCACGACATCGCCGAGCAAGGCCAGCGATCGCCGCAGCTCGTGGCCAACTTGGCCACCGGATCCAAGCAGCAGGATGCGCATCACGCGTACTGGGTGGCGACCCAGGTTCGGTACTCGCCGCTGGTCACCTGCCGCACCCACTCAGCGTGGTCCAGGTACCAGCGAACGGTCTTCTGAAGGCCGGTTTCAAACGTCTCGCTCGGGCGCCAGCCCAGTTCAGACTCGATCTTATGGGCGTCGATCGCATACCTGCGGTCGTGACCCGGCCGATCCTTCACGAAGGTGATCTGCTCTGCATAGGAACGGCCATCCGAGCGCGGGCTCTCGCGGTCGAGGATCGCACAGAGCGTGCGCACGACCTCAAGATTCGGCTTCTCGTTCCAGCCGCCGATGTTGTAGACCTCGCCCACCCGACCAGCCTCGAGCACGCGTCGGATCGCGCTGCAGTGATCCCGCACGTACAGCCAATCACGGACCTGCTGGCCATCGCCGTAGATGGGCAGCGGCTTGCCGGCCAGCGCATTGTGGATGCACAGCGGGATCAGCTTCTCCGGGAAGTGGTATGGCCCGTAGTTGTTTGAGCAGTTGGTCGTCAGGACCGGCAGACCGTACGTGTGGTGGTACGCGCGGACCAGGTGATCCGAAGCAGCCTTGCTGGCCGAGTACGGACTGTTGGGCTCGTAGCGATTGAGTTCCGTAAAGGCAGGGTCGGTCGGGCCAAGGGACCCATAGACCTCATCGGTGCTCACGTGCAGGAAGCGGAAGGCCTCCTTGCGACCCGCAGGCAGCCCGCTCCAGTACGCGCGGGCACACTCCAGCAGCCTGAACGTGCCCACGATGTTGGTCTGGATGAAGTCCTCGGGCCCGTGGATCGAGCGGTCCACATGGCTTTCGGCGGCGAAACTGACGACGGCTGAGATCTGGTGCCGCTCCAGGAGTTCGGCCACCAGGTCCCGATCGGCAATGTCGCCCTGCACGAAGGTGTGCTGGGCGCCCGAGGCAAGCCCCTCAAGGTTCCGCGGGTTGCCGGCATAGGTCAACTTGTCCAGGTTCACCAGCGGCCCCCCGCCGGTCTCGAACCAGTCCCGAACGAAGTTGCTACCGATGAACCCGGCACCGCCGGTGAGAAGAAGCGCCATTCGCACAGAGTGTAACAACCAACGGACGGAGCCCGCTAACGGAGTCCTGGAGCCGTCCGACACTGAGTGATGGGCTGCTCACCCCATAGAGCACTCGTCTACCATTTCGAACCATGGACGAGAATGCACCGAAGATCGCGCCCGAGACAGCCACGCCCAAGGCGCCGAGGTTGGAAACAATCCAGACAAGCTCCGTCAGGCTCGGGCAGCTCCCGTCAACTGAAGCAATCTCACCCGAACCGCTCTACGTAACAAAGCCCAGTCTCCCGCCCTTGGATGACTTTATACAGTTGATTCGGGGTGTTTGGGATCGAAGGGTGCTCACGAACGGCGGACCACTTCACCAAGAGTTGGAATGGGCGCTTGCAACCTATCTCGGACTAGAGCACATTTCGCTCTTCGCGAACGCCACCGTAGCACTAGTCACAGCGCTTCAAGCGCTTCAGATCCGTGGCGAAGTGATCACGACGCCGTTCTCGTTCGTAGCCACTGGGCACTCCATCCTCTGGAATGGCCTGACTCCCGTGTTTTGCGATATTGACCCACATACGCTCAATATTGACCCCGAAAGGCTGGAGTCGTTAGTCACGGCGAAGACAACCGCCATCATGCCAGTTCATTGCTACGGGCATCCGTGTGACACCGATCGCATAGGCAAACTAGCCGAACGGCGCGGCTTGAAGGTCATTTACGACGCCGCCCATGCAT
>JASGCG010000319.1 GCA_030054235.1 Bacteroidia bacterium | reverse complement strand
CACGGACCCCGGTGCCGTCATGCGTAGGCCAATCGCCGCCGAAGACGCCGAGTTCCGGCAGTTCGCCACGGGCCACCTTGACCACGAACGGCATGAGGTTGTTGGGGATGCCCCGAGGATCCTCGCCGATGAGCGCGCTCGCGTGCGCACCTACGGGATTGAAGTAGCGCAGCGAGCAGACATGCCGGTCGGGTGCAGCCGCAACCCACGCGTCCAGCATGTCTTCAATGAGCAACTTTGTCTCTCCGTAGGGATTCAGCGCGGCTCGCGGGTGTGTTTCGTCGATCGGAAGTCGCAGCGGGCTGCCATAGACGGTTGCGGACGAACTGAAGACCATGTTGCCCACGCCAGCGCACTCCATGGCCTGCAGCAGGACACGCGAGCCGTGGACGTTGTTGTCGTGGTAGAGCTCGGGCTTCTCGACCGACTCCCCAACGGCCTTGAGCCCGGCAAGGTGGATCACCGCATGGACGGAGGAGGACTCAAAGGCGGCACGCATCGCCCGCTCGTCACGGATGTCGGCTTCGATGCATGGGACACTCCTGCCAAGGATCCCCTCCAATCGCGAGAGCACCGACCGTTCGCTGTTGCTGAAGTTGTCCAAGATCAGCGGCTGCCAACCCGCCGCGGCGACCTCCACAACGACGTGGGTGCCGATGAAGCCGGCACCGCCGGTGAGCATGATGGTGCCTCGGTTGGTCATGTGATGAGCCTAAGTCAGATGACGCGACGGCTGGAGCTCAGGTTCACCGCGATCCTGCGTCACGCGAGCGCGTGCGGCATCCGCGGCAGCCTGCATGCCGCGGGCCCATTGCTCGAGCACAAGGCAGTGATAGGCAGTGGGCAGTGGTCTCTGAAGGACGTCGAAGCCCTTCCTGAGGGCGCGGGCTCCCGATGCCGACAGGATGCCGCGAGACTGCAGCCATCCGCCTTCCAAATCCGATCCATATGACGACCAGAGACGACGGTTCCACTGCCGCCACGGTGGCGTGAACCCGCGCTTGCGCCGCTGGAACACGAATTGCGGAACCAGCTCCTGCAACGCACCGCGAAGCCATGCCTTTCTCGGCAAACCGAGATCGTCGTGCCGCTTCCTCAAGCCCACCACCACCTCGGCCAGTCGATAGTCGCTCAGCGGGGCACGTCCTTCGACGCTGTTGGCCATGCTCAACCGATCGCTGAGCAGAAGCCCGTTGCAACGAAGATAGGTGGCGCACTCAAGCGAGACGATCGAGGTTGGGAGGTCATCCCAGAACCGTCGATCCGTAAAGGCCGCAGCTGCATCAGCGCGCACTGCTTGCAGCCGCTCACCTCCATGCCGCGCGATGGCCGACGATGCGGCGGCCCACGAGTCGAGCGCATCCCAGAACACCAGTCTCTCGGGCGGCGCACGACGATCGCGGGCCATCGCTCGTACGCCATCCAGTGCACCGGCCACCGAAAGCAGCCAATTGACGGCCCCAACCACAGACACGGGGGGCTTTCGGAACCTCAGATATTGCGCGATGCCTGCTTGGCCCGAAAGCAATCTCCGCTTCCGGGAGTTTTGCGCGGGAAGTCCCTGCACCCATTGGTAGCCCCAGAAGAGTTCATCACCGCCATGTCCGGTCAGCAGGACCGGGCAATCGTGCTCCCGGACGAGCCGCAGCAATGCATCTTGGCTGGGCGCGCTCAGGTCGGCCACGGGATCGTCGCGCTTCAGGCAGGTCTGGGGGAAGTCCCGCACCATCCGATCAACCCCCAGCGCAACCTCGTGCAGGGGTAGGCCCAGATGCGCGGCGAATTCCCGGGCAAGCGGCCGTTCATCTTGCCAAGTCGATCCTTCGTAGCCAACCGAGAAGCATGTCACGGGCTGGTGGCTGCAGCGCTTGGCCATGGCCGCGATTGCGCTTGAGTCCACCCCACCCGACAGACCAACGCCGATCGGCACGTCGGAGCGGATGATCATGGTGGCGATCTGGTCGAGTTCCGCCCGGATGCGCTCGACGGGCTCGTCGTCCACGGGAGGAGCATCTTCAAGCCTCCACCAGACCCGTTCAGACCATCGACCGGTCCGCAGATCTGCATCGACGAGGCACCCAGCGCCCAGCTTCCGCACGCCGCGGACCGGCGACATCGGGTCGGGAAGGAACTCCCAGTGCAGCAGCGTGTGGACGCTCGCTTCATCAAGTTCGAACGGCACGGCCCCCGCGCCAATCAGCCCAACCAACTCGCTGCAGAAGACCAAGCCATCCGACCTCTCGACGAGCGTGAGCGGCTTCTCGCCCATTCGATCGCGGACCAACAGCAGCCGCTGTTGCCGCAGGTCCAGCACAGCGAAGGCGAACATGCCTCGCAGCCGATGCACGCATTCCGGACCAAGCTCCTCATACAGATGGACGATCGTCTCGCAGTCGCTTCGCGTGGCGAATCGGTGGCCACGCGCCTCAAGCTCAGCCCGGAGCTCCACGAAGTTGTAGATCTCACCGTTGCAGACCACGGCAATGGTGCGGTCTTCGTTGTAGATGGGCTGCCACCCTCCCTGCAGGTCGATGATGGCAAGCCGGGTCATGCCGATTGCCGCGGAGGCATCGACATGAAAGCCCATGCCATCCGGCCCCCGGTGCACCAAGTGGTCCGACATGTCACGGAGGAGCCAGCGGTCCTCTCGCCGCAATCCCCCTGCACGGATGAGTCCGAAGATGCTGCACATGGGGGATTCGTCGCGCGGGGATGCTACTGCGCCTGATCAAGGAACGAGGAAGGACCGACGCACCCTGGTGCGTACGATGTCCGGGGTGACGATACCGCTCCTCATCACGGCCATGACGTGCGCTGCCG
>JASGCG010000016.1 GCA_030054235.1 Bacteroidia bacterium | reverse complement strand
CCAGGTGGTGACGCAGAAGGGCAAGGACCCTGGCCGCAAGATGGCCGTGATTGCGATCGAGGACGCGGGTGGGAGCATGGAATGCGTGCTCTTCCCGGATCAGTACGCGCGCTTCGGCGAGCTGCTGCAGGTCGATCGCGTCGTCGTGCTCGCAGGCTTCATCGATCGAAGCCGCGCCGAGCCGCAGGTGAAGATCGAGCAGGTGATTCCCGTCGAGGAGGCGACCGCGCACTTGGCCAAGGGCCTGGAGATCAGGCTCGACGCATCCTTGTGCGCCGCAGCCGATGAACCCGTCGCGCCGATGCTGCAGATGCTCTCGGGCGCCCTGCGCCAGGCCGCCGGCAGCGTGGCCGCGCTGCAGGGTCGTCCCGTCGAGGTCAGCGTGATCGTGGAGTTCGCCGAAGCCGAGGTCGTGCACGGCGTCGCGGGCTGTCGCGTGGTCGCGACGAACGCGCTGCTCCACAAGCTGCATGGGCTCGTGAAGGGCGTCGGCAGCGTGGCACCCGTCGGTGGATGGCTGCCGCAGAAGGCCGAGCGCCCGCGGTGGCGCAGCCGTGAGGCCGTCGAGGCCTGAGACGATCGTTGCTTCGGGCGGATGCCTCGGCGCCAAGCCGCTTCCACGGAGCGCGCTCCCGACGTGCGCGACTCAGGGCATGAGGCGCGTGGCGGTCCAGCCTGCGCCGGTGCGCGCGTACACGACGCGGTCGTGGAATCGGTAGGGGTCGCCCTGCCAGAACTCCACACGCTCGAGCGCGATGCGGTACCCGCCCCAGTGCGGTGGCCTCGGCACCGGCTGCCCTTCGAATCGTGCGTGTGCCTGCTGCTGCCGCTCGCGCATGGCGGCCATGCCCGACACCGGTCGGCTCTGGTCGCTCGCCCATGCGTTGAGCTGCGAGTCGCGGGGCCGCTGCGCGAAGTACGCATCGCTCTCCGCTTCTGTGGTGTGGGTCACGGCGCCCTCGATGCGCAGCTGCCGATCGAGGTGATCCCAATGCATGAGCAGGGCCGCGCGATGCGTGGCCTGAAGGGCCTGGCCCTTGTCGCTCTGCCGGTTGGTGAAGAAGACGGCGCCGTGCACATCGAAAGAACGCAGGAGCACCGTGCGGACCGACGGCCGTCCATCGGCCGACGTGGTCGCGAGGTAGAGCGAGTTGGGGTTGGGCGTCGGCAGTCGCATGGCTTCGTCGAGCCATCGCATCGCCCACGGCACGGGATCCGCAGGTGGATGCTCGAAGTCGGTGGGAGCGGGAGTGATGCCCGCCGTGGCGACGGTGCGATCGGGGTGGGGGCGGATGAAGCTCATGCTCTGGGCCTTCGTGTTCGTCGTGCTGCTGGACCGTGATCGGTGACGCGAAGCTGCGGGAGCGGCGGCGCCACGGGCTTGGGCGGCGGCTCGGTCGGCTCGACGCCGAAGTACCGCAGCCACGCCTGCACCTGGTCGCGCGAGAGCGGACCGCTTGGCTTGCCGCCGAGCCGATCGCGCGGCGGACCGTGCCGCACATCGTGCACGAGGTGCTGCAGGAACGTCGCGCTGTCGATGACCTTGCATCGGCGCCGGCGCGCGGTGCGTTGCACGGCGTGGTCGCTGCTCACCACGAGCAATCGCGTCGGTGCGCTGCTGCGGGTCACGAGCTCGGCGATGACGGCATCGGCGTTCGATCGGGGTCCGCTGAAGTGGTAGACGGCATCGCCCACTTCCATGGGTGCGGGGCGATAGGCATCGATCATGCGTGGCGACTGGCCGAGGATCGCGGTGGGAAGCCCATCGAAGACCATCCAGATCGACTGACCGCGGTATCGAGAGCTCGTGATCGTCTCCACGAGGTCGTGGGGCCCCATGCCGGCCATGTCCGGGGGAAGCACCCCCGAGACGTGCAGCACGTTATAGGCATCAAGGACCAGGGGCATCTCGACCTCCGTGATCGAAAGCCTAGCCTGCACGGGGTTGCGGCGACGGCTCGGCCGTGGTCTACTGCCCGACTCGGAATTCCCGAACACCCCTGAGGACGAACGAATGCCCATTCGAGTGAAGTCACGCGGCAATGAGACGGTCGAACAGATGGTCCGTCGCTTCAAGAAGCTCTGCGAGAAGGAAGGTCTGACCAAGGACCTGAAGGCTCGCCAGTTCCATGAGAAGCCCTCGGAAGTCAAGCGCCGCATGGACATCCGTCGCGAAGGCCTGCGCATGGCCGCCCGTCGCGCCGCTGCCGCCAAGGCTGCCGGCCGCTCGGCCCGTCCTGCCCAGCCCGCCAAGTCCAAGCTGAAGCGCGGCCCCGGTGGCCGTGGCCGCAGCAAGGACTGATCCGCCGGCATGGCCAGGCGGACCGCCAAGCCCGACACCTCGGCATCGCGAGCGCTGGCCATCGAGCTGGCGCGGCTCGCGAATGACCTGAAGTGCACTGATGTGCTCTTGCTGTCCGTTGGGGCGCAAAGCCAGGTGTGCGACTACTTCCTGATCGCCTCCGGCACCAGCGCGCGCCAACTCGCAGGCGTGGGCGAGCAGCTGATGAAGCTCGGCAAGGCACAGGGTTCTCCCGCGTTCCGATCGAGCACCGATACGGGTTCGAGCTGGATCATCATCGACTTCGTCTCGGTGGTGGTGCATCTCTTCGAGCCCAACCAGCGTGCGTACTACGACCTCGAGGGGCTGTGGGGCGATGCGGAGCGGGTCACCTGGCGCAAGTCAGGCGGAGCCGGCGAGGCGGCCTGACATGCTTCGTGAGGCGCTCTTCGCCAAGATCCATGCGGCCAAGGTCACGTTCTGCGACCCGGCGTACATGGGTTCGATCACCATCGACGAGGACCTGCTCGATGCGGTCGGCATGCGCCCGAACGAGAAGGTGCTCGTGGCCGATGTCGACAGCATGAATCGGTTCGAGACCTATGTCTTCCGCGGCGAGCGCGGCAGCGGGGTCATCGGCGTGAACGGCGCTGCAGCGAAGCTGACCGCAACCGGCAACACGGTGCTCATCATGAGCTTCTGCCACCTGTCCACCGAGGAACTCGCCGTGCACTCGCCCAAGGTCGTGCTGGTCGGACCCGGCAACACCGTGGGTCGCGTGATCCGCTACGACCCCTGAGTGACGGCCGCCGCAGGCTCGCGACGACGCAACGTCATCGCATGGAACGGCCGGCCCTCGCGACGGAACTTGCGCTCGAAGTTGGTGCCCACGACCTCGCCCTCGCCGGCGCTGGCCGGGCGATCGAAGGCGATCCGGTCGAAGAGGTGCGCGTTGCGTGCGGCGTGCTCCTCGTACCACGCCCACAGCTCCACATGGTCGGTCACGATGCGAAGTTCGCCGCCCGGGGCGAGTGCACCGTGCATGTCCCCGAGCGACTGGTCCTGGACCACGCGCCGCTTGTGATGTCGGGTCTTCGGCCATGGGTCGCTGAAGTAGAGATGGATGACCGAGCAGATGCCCGTCGGGCACCAATGCCTGATGAACTCGACGGCATTCGCGCGCATGAGCCGAACGTTGGCGACCTCGTGGCGACGGAGCCGGTCGGCCGCGTAGCGGTAGAACTCGTTGGTCCACTCCATGCCGAGGAAGTTGGTCATCGGTTCGAGCGGTGCCTGCTGCAGGAGGAACGTGCCCTTGCCGGAGCCGATCTCGAGCTCGAACCGGCGCTCGGGTTGGGCGAACCACCGACGGGGATCCCACTTCCCCTGCGCGAAGGGCGGCAGGTCCTTCTGGTCCATGCCCCAGTCGCCGGGGTCAAGGTCGCGTCCGTGTCCAAGGCCGAAGCTCATGCAACGAGTGTACGGAAGGCGCGCGCCCGCACGCTCACGCCTGGGGTCGCGACCAGCCCGCATCGGGATCGCGCTCGAGCACGACCGCAGCCATGCGCGCGCAGCGCCGGCAGATCCGCGCCGCATCACGGGCCGGACTCTGCCAGTGCGGTTCGCCGCGGTCCTCCAGGCACATCGTGCATGGGCCTTGGCCGATCGGTTGGCGCGCGGGCTGCGGCGACAGTTCGGCGTAGGCCACGGCGAGGCACGCATGGCAGATGCATGAACCACGGTGGCCCTCGACCATTGCACGCTCCGGCGTCCACGCCGCGGCGCAGAAGTCGCAGAGCACGTCCTCCATGCGAAGGTCATTTGGATTCGCGCCGGGCTGGTGCACGGGAGGAGCCTAGCCACCCACTATGCTCCCTGCGCGATGCGGCGCGGCATCTCACTCTCCAGCAGCGCGACGCTCCTCTTCGGCGCGGCGTCCGCTGCCATCCTTGCCGCGGCGCTCTGGGTGCCGTGGAACCGCTTCACGGTCACGGTCGCCGAAAGCCAGCGCGAGATCGCGCGGCAGGTCGCCGAGACCTGGCTGGCCAACGGCTTCTCGCTGGGCAGCACGCAGGACGTTCCGATGGCGATGCGGCTGGTCGAGGCGCCGTCGCTTGCATCCGATGCGCCGTGGATCGCCGACGCTGCCGAGGAATTCGAGCGGGATGGTGCATCGCGCGAACGCTTCAGCTGGGTGACCGAGGATAGCCGCACGACGTACCGCTACGCGCGCGCCGTGCGCGAGGCGGAGTGGCGGCGCGTGCTCGACCCGTCCCGCATTGATTTCTCGACGGCGGTGCGCAGCGATGAAGCACTCCGCGCGGTCATCGTGATCGAGCGCAGCAGCCCCATCAGCGACGGTCTGGTGGTCGCCAATCGGGTCATGGTCGTGGGCGTCGGGCTGGGTGCGGTGGCCGCGCTGGTGGTCGTGTCGATGACGATCCAGCGCCGGGTCTACGGCCCGCCGCTCGAACGGCTGCGCGAGACGGCTGAACGTGCCGCCCGGGGCGATCTCTCGGCGCGCTCGGCCATCGAGACCGGCGACTCCATCGGCCGCCTGTCGGCCGCGCTCGACGCGATGCTCGGCGAGATGCAGCGCGCCCAGGCACAACTGCGCCAGCTCAACGAGGGGCTCGACCTGAAGGTGGTCGAGCTCAAGGAAGCCAACGTCGGCCTCTTCGAGAGCAACCGCCTCAAGAGCGAGTTCCTGGCGAACGTGAGCCACGAGCTGCGCACGCCGCTCAACTCGATCATCGGCTTCGCGGAATTGCTCGACGAGATCGCCCGCAACGATCCGAGCGCCGATCCCAAGCGCCGCCGCTACATCACGAACATCCTGCAGAGCGGCCGCATGCTGCTCGACATGATCAACGAACTGCTCGACATGGCGAAGATCGAGGCCGGCCGCATGGAGGTCACGGTGGCGCCGACGTCGATCGCCGATGTCGTCGAAGGCCTGCAAGCCCTGATGCGCCCGCAGGCGATGGCGAGGAAGATCGAGGTCGAGACGCAGGTCGAGGATGGCTTGCCACCGGTCGAGACCGATGGCGGCAAGGTCCGGCAGGTGCTCTACAACTTCCTGTCCAACGCGATCAAGTTCAGCCCCGAAGGATCGACGGTGCGCGTCGTGGCGCAGCTCGTCCGATCCGGCGAACGTGGGCAGTCGGTCAGGTTGAGCGTCGTGGACCGTGGACCGGGCATTCCGCCCGACATGCAGGAGTCGATCTTCGAGAAGTTCCGCCAGGTCGATGCCAGCCACACGCGCCGCCACAGCGGCACGGGGCTGGGCCTGTCGATCTGCAAAGAACTTGCGGGGCTGCTCGGCGCGACCGTTGCGCTCCACTCGGCACCCGGCGAAGGCAGCACGTTCTCGCTTGAGGTGCCGGTCTTCTTCAAGCGCCGAGAACTGCCGCCCTTGATGAAGGTCTGAATCGGCTGCGGTCGTTGCGCCGGAATGCAGGGGCCCTCAGGGCCCGCCACCCGATCCGAGCCGGCGCCGGATGAGCGCATCGGCATCGTGCACGCGCCGTCGCACCGTGGCGGCATCGAAGCGTTGCGGCAGGGACTCCCCCGCAAGCGCGTGGTGCATGACTTCGGCGACGGCCAGCGCGACGCGGCTGGGTTCGTGGATGCCTTCCGGGCTCCACCAGTCGTAGTCGGCCCACGAGAGGTTCATGGCGTGGCTCGTGCATGCACCGTCGGCGTCGAGCGAGCGCAGCACGAACTGCCAGCCCCGATCGGCATCGGCCTCCGTGACGACTTCGACGAGCGCGGGCATGCACGCGATGCTACGGCGCGCGCGGATCAGTCGTGCCGCAGCGCCTGGATCGGATCCTTGCGGCTGGCGACGATGGCAGGGTAGATGCCGAACACGATGCCGACGCCGCCGGCCACGGCGACGCTGGCGACGATCGACCAGAGCGTGACCTCGGGCTGCAGGGAGAAGCGGTCGTTGAAGGCTCCCTTGAGTCCGGGCAGCCGGCTCGCGATGCCCACGATCGTCTCGAGGAGCCGGCTCGTGATCACGCCGGTCATGATGCCGATGATCCCGCCGAGCACGCTGAGCGAGCCCGTCTCGACCATGAACTGCGTGACGATGTCGCGTCGCGTGGCGCCGAGCGCGCGACGGATGCCGATCTCGCGGGTGCGCTCGGTCACGCTGGCGAGCATGATGTTCATGATGCCGATGCCGCCGACGAGCAGGCTGATTGCCGCGATCGCGATGAGCATGATGTTCCAGACGAGCAGCGCTTTCTTCGCGTTTTCAAGCAGTTCCCACGGCACGATGACCTGGGCGTCGCCGGTCGCTTCGTGCCCGACGTCGATGATGCGCTCGACCCGCGCGGCGACCTCGGTCACGACGTCGGTGTTCGGGGCGACGACGTAGATCTCGTAGAGCTCGACTTCCTCGGCGCTGAACGAACCGGCCGTGCGCTTCTGCACCACGTTGCCGAACTGCCGCTCGGCCGTCGGCAGCGGCATGTGGATGTCCTTGTTCAGGTCGCGCCCCACGAGCGCGCTGCCGGACCCGCCGGCCAGGCCGATCGGTGCGAGCACGCCGACGACCCGGAGCACCTGCTGGTCCACGCGGATGTCCTGGCCGATGGGGTCGAGGTTGGGGAAGAACTGCTTGGCGACCTCGCTGCCGATGACGGCCACGGGTGCCTGCGCCGCCATGTCCTCGTCGGTCAGGTATCGGCCGGACTGGATGCGCAGGCGGGCGACCGACGCGAGCGCCGGCGTGGTCCCGAAGGCTTGCGCGAGCGCACGCTGGGAGTCGAAGCTGACCTCGCTGCCTGCGCTCTTCACGGGCACCACGCGGTCGGCATCGGTCATCGATGCCTCGATGCGGCGCAGGTCCTGGAAGGTCAGGCCGTACTTGATGACCATCGATCGCATGCCGCCGCCGCCCGGGGAGGCGCTTTCCGGCGGCTTCTGGCTGCGGATGATGATGTTGTTGGCGCCGAGCGCGCTGATGTCGCGCAGCGCCGCACGTTTGTTGCCCTCGCCGATCGCGACGACCACGATCACCGCGGCCACGCCCAGGATCACGCCAAGGCTCGTCAGCACGCTGCGCAGCTTGTGGCGACGCAGGTTGCCCAGGCCGAGCCGGGTGACTTCGAGCAGGTACGACATGGCCGAAGCCTAGCGCGACGGGACGCCGCGATCACGTGGTGCATGCAGCTCGACCGCACCGGCACCCCAGTCGGCCCAGCCCGGCAGTGCATGCGTGCGCATCAACGATGCCGCGTCGAGCACGCCCCGCACGCTGGGCGGCATGGCCGAGGGATACAGGATCAGGACGCGAGCCCCCGGCGTGTCGCTGAGCAGCGAAGGAAGATCCGTGCCGTACGGCTGTGCGTAGCGGGCGTCGATCTCCATGGGCTCGGCGTAGAAGCGCGCGACCTCGTCGGGCAGACCCACGACGATCACGGGACCTGGTTCCCGTGCGGCGATCAGGAGCAGGTCGCGCAGGGGTTGCTTGGGCGGCAGGTTGGCAAGCACGGCGAGCCATCCGACAGCCACCACCGCGGCCATGAGGATCGCGTCGGTCCGTCGTCGATCGAACATGCGATCGAGGCCCATGCCCCAGGCGAGTGCGGCACCGGGCAGCGCGAACGAGACGAACCGCGCGTAGATCCAGCTGCCCGAGAGCGGAATCGCAAGCGCAAGCAGGAAGGGGAGGGCAATGAGGATGGCGGTGAATCGGCCGCGCGCATCCCGACGCCACGCTTGCACGATGCCGACCGCAGCCAACGCCCCGCCCCAGATGGATGGCCACCACGGCCACGCACCGCCCCACGTGCCGAGGATCGCCAAGCCTTCCCGCGACCAGAGTGTGGGCTCGTCGCCATCGAGGGCGGCCAGTTCAGCGCGCCGCTCGAGGATCCACGGCAGCATCGGCGAAAGCAGCGCCAGCGTGAACGCTGCCGACAGCACGAGCGCCGTGAGCCAGCGCAGCCCGATGCGCACGTCGCCGCGCAGCAGGATCCCCACGGCGATCACGCCGTGCGCGACCGGCACGATGACCGTAGTGAAGTGTGCCCATACGCCGAGCGCTGCGACGATGGCGTAGGCGATCCACCACCACAGCGAACTCTGTTGCGATCGTTCGCGCTCGATGGCGCGCCATGCCAGTCCGGTCAGCAGCGCGCCGGTGAGCATCATGATGGAGTAGCCGCGCGCTTCCACGCTGCCGAGCACGGCGGCCGGCGCGATCGCCATGCCTGCCGCGGCGATCAACGCACCGCGAACGCCCGCCATCGGCCGCGCCACCCACCACGTCGCCACCACGGTCAGCAGCGCGGCGAGCAACGACGGCAGCCGCAGGGAGAGTTCGTTGACCGCACCGAGTGCCGTGAACGAGCACCACGACAGGAGCGACTGCAGCGGGTGGTTGGCCGGGCTGAACCAGGTGGCCACGATCGGGCCGGGGCCATGCTGCTCGTAATCCATGAAGGCTGCGATCTCGTCGTACCACAGGCTCTCGAAGGCGCGATCGACCCGCACGAGCGCTGCCACGAGCACGATGACGACGAGCGCGAGCAATTCGCCGCGCCGTGGCGATCCGGCGCGTGCGTCGGTCATCGCGCTCCGCCGGTCCGACCGCCACAGCACGATGATCATGCCTGCAGCAACGAGGAGTGCCCCGGGGACGGCCGACTGCATCCACGCCGCGCTTCGCACGGCCATGGCCACGCCCCGCTCGCCGAGTGCAGGGTGCGCGAACCAGCGGGCCAGCGCTGCTGGATCGAGCACGACCCCGACGATCCCGCCGACCACGAGCAACGCCATCGAGAGACCGAGGACCAACATGTTGGTCGTCAAGCCATGTCCGGAGTGGTCCAGCGAGCGCGCGGCCGCGCCATCCGTGTGGGCTGCATGCTGCTTGCCCGCTGGTTTGCCCTGCGCATCGTCCCGTCGCGAGATCGACCGCTTCATCGCCGGACCCCCGCCGATGGTCGCGCCGCGATGATGGGTTCATCCATCGCACCAGCCTCGGTGCCGACCTCGATCGCGACCACTGGCACCATGCGTTCGTGGCCGTGGCGCGGGATCCGCAGCATGAGCGGGATCGCTGCGAACCGCAGCACCGCCGATGCACCGAAGACCCACCAGTAGGCGGTCACGCCGCCGCCGAGCGCGTCGATCGCCCAGGCTCCGACGAACGATCCGATGACCGTGACGATCGCGTTGAAGAAGTAGTACGCCGCGTACATCGCGGTGCGCTCCTCTTCGCGGATGTGCTCGAGCAACAGCAGGAAGAGCGCCATCTCGTAGGCCGCCCAGCCGGCGCCGCTCACGAGCTGCATCGCGTAGATCCACGCCGGCGCGGTGGACACGAGCCACAGTCCACTCGCTGCAGCGACGACGACGGCACCGGCCATCAGCAGTCGCCGGGCCCCCCATGTCCCTGCGAGCCGCCCCACCAGCGGCAGGGCTAGGCTCTTGGCCGCAAAGAGCGTGACCACCGAGATCGTGAACTGGTCCTTGTCCATCGCGAGCCCACGCAGGATGTACGGCGTGACGAAGGGGCTCGAGACCTGGACCGCCAGCATGAAGACGAGCAGCGCCGCAACGACCCGGCCCTCTGGTGCGCCGCGGATGCGACGGAGGAATTCGACCGGGCTCACGCGCCGTGCAGGGGGTAGGTGCTTGGGCTCCGATTGCGCCACGAGCGCCGGCGTGCTCAGTGCGCGGCTCAGGCTGGCGGCCATGAAGAGCAGGGCGAACGAAGCCAGTTCGAGCGGCGTGTGCTCGAAGCGCGAGATCAGCACGCCGCCGAGCAGGAGCCCCGCGAGGAGCGCGATCTGGCAGATCCTGCTGCGCCTGCTGAAATACGCGGCGCGGATGCGCGCGGGAAACAGCGCGCCGACCCACGCGTTCCATGCCGGCGCTGCCCCGAGGTTCACGGTCCAGTAGATCGAGGCGCACACGTAGACCAAGAGCAGCGGAACCGAACCCGCCATCGCGGCGATCGCCATCGGGATGAAGCACAGCGCCTGGATCGTGGCGCACAGCAGGATCCACTTGCGCGGCGAACCGATCTGCTCGACACCCGCGGGGGTGAGCAGCTGGACCGTCGCGCCCACGAGGAACGGGATCGTGTAGACGAGGCCACCGTGGACCTGTGCCGCACCGGCCGCAAGGGCGAAGGCCGGAATGAAGGTCTCGCCCACGCCGACCATGAAGGCGTGCGTGATGCCATCGTCCGTGCAGGCACGCAGGTCATTGCGAAGGGTGAGGTGGCTGGCACGCCGTGTGGCGCTCATGGGGATCGCCGCTCTCCACAACGAAGAACGGCTAGCGCAAGGCTAGCCGTTCGATCGATCGAGGTTGTCGAGGGCGCTCAGGGCGCGCCGCTCACCGTCGCGGTGCGGAACCCGACGAGCTGGTTGTAGCCGATGCGCGGGGTCATCATGACGTAGCGACGACGATCGTTGGCCTCGGCCGAAGCCTGCGGGGCATCAGCCGCCTTGGCCGGCGCGGCCGAGCGGGCCGGCACGACGGGGGCGAAGGAGTAGCCACCGAGCGCGCGGTGCACGAAGTCCGGCGCGTTGACGATGAACATGCCTTCGTAGAACTGGATCTTGCAGGGGCCGCCTTCGCCGTCTTCCCACGCCACGGGCTCGACGAAGGTGACGATCATTTCCTTGAGCTTGTCGGCCTTCTCGTCGTCGGTCAGTTCTTCGGGATCTTCGCCCTTGCCGCCGAAGACGCCGCCGCCACCGCCGCCGCCGCCACCGTTGCCGCCACCGCCGCCGCCACCACCCATGCCGCCGCCGCCGCCACCGCCGCCGCCACCGAAGCCGCCGCCGCCGCCGCCCTGGCCGCCGCCGCCACCACCCTGGCCACCCTGCTGGATGGACGAGTTCAGGTTGAAGTCAGGGGCGTTGGTCCACTGCGGCGCCTTGAAGAGCAGGTCCTTGATGTTGTACATCTTGACCTCGCGACGGTTCCAGAGGATGTTCTTGGGTCCGACCTGCACGGCGTTGCGCGAGAGCTGCCAGGTCCAGGCGGTGTCGGCCGCCGGATCATCCGAGCATTCGATCAGCACGGCCTTCAGGACTTCGATCGCCGTGCCGCTGATGGTGGTTTCCCACATGCGCTCGCCGTCGTCGGGCAGGGCCGCCGCGACGCGCTCCTTCATCTCTTCGCCGGCTTCGACGAGGATCGAGGTCTTGATGCCGCGCTTGTTCATGTCCTCGACGAGCGCCATGACCACATCGACCATGGGCTGGCCGGCTTCAGCCTTGAAGCCATCCATGTAGAGCAGGCCGCCGAGCAGGCGGGCCTTGGTCTCGGAGCCAGCGGCCTGCTGGCTCGCCGCCACGGCCGTGAGCCGATCGTTCATGTTCTGGGCGAGGGCCGGAGCGGCCAGGCAGAGGCTGGACAGGGCGATGGCAAGCGTCGAGATGCGCATGGGATTTCCTCGTGGGGCGGACGGAAGACTATACCACGGTGCGTTGCGGCCGGGTCCATCCAAGCTCATGCTTGGCGGCCCGGTTCAGCGATGCAGCGACCACTGTCAAGTGACCGGAGCGGCTCGATCGTGACGTCCGATCACGAAGGATTCGGCAGATTTTCGGCCGGCGGCAGCGTCTGGGCCACATCAAGCAGGACCAGGATCGCCGCAGCTGTCCCAGCGACCCGGATTCGGGGCTCCCACATCGATTCCCGGATGCCGCCCACGCAGCGGCGAGGCTGCCGAAGCAGCGTGGCCCCGTCGGCGGAGACGTGCAGTTGGAGCACGAACCGGGCTCCCGCGCGGCAGGCTTCGCGCACCCGCTCCCGGGTGTCGGGGTCGGCGGTGGACTCTGCCATGCGCACGAGCGCTGCCAGTGGCCGAAGCCCCGTGGCACCGATCGACGGCTGGCCGTTGGCTGCAGCGAGTTGGAATGCCCCGACGAGATCAAGGGGCAGCTCCTTCGAGGCACTGCCGATACCCAATTGAACCCGCATGAGGACATCGCGCAGGGCATCCTGCACAAGCGGGGCAGGTGGGGGCGCGAGGCCTGACCATGCCGCGGCACGAAGCAACCA
>JASGCG010000318.1 GCA_030054235.1 Bacteroidia bacterium | reverse complement strand
GGGCCTCGGCCTGGTGGGCGAACCGGTCACCGACGCCGAAGGTAAATCGTGGAAGTGTGAGCATGCGGAGAGGATAGCGGCCCCGCGGGGGCGGCGATACCGAGAGCGCAATCCCTCGACTTCGTTTTTCGGCAATTTTTAGGTTCTTCGGGGATTTCAGTGGCAGGGTAGCCGAGGCCTGAGTTCGAGTCTTCCGCAGTAGAAGAGGATGCGGGTGCGGTAGTTCGCGAAGGAGCGGAACCCGCGGGCCGCATACTTCAGTGCCTGAATGACGCTGTTGAAGCCTTCGCTGGTGGCGTTTGTGATGCGGTAGAGGAAGTAGCTCAGGAGGTTGGGCAGGTGTCGCTTCAGCATCTTGGCCACCCGGACAATCGGCCGAAGACGGCACCGCACGCCCCATGCATACCACTGCTCAAAGAACTCCTCAGCGCTCGTGGAGTAGACGTACTGCCAGAACCAACGGAACTCCTCCTTGATCGCCCACGCTCTCGCTGTCTTCAGTCCGCCCTGCCTGATTGCATCGAAGCGTCGCCGCTGCTGCGGAGACAGATTCGACTTGTTGAAGAGCCAGAGTTGCCGCGTCCCTTTGAGGCGGTCATCATCCTCGGCTTGGAGAACCTTGTTCTCCGCCCGCCGGACTTGATCGACCGCCTCGCCAAGATGCTTGGCGACGTGAAACTTGTCATGCACCAACTCCGCGTTCGGAAGCTGCTGCGCTGCCGCATTGGCATAGGCCGGAAGCATGTCGGCGGCGACCGCTCGAACCTCCTGCCGCTGCTCCACTGTCAGTGTCTGAAGGACGGCCTCGGCAGCGGCCTGGGTGCGTTCCGGGGCCACATCGAGAACGCGCGAGCCATCGATGTCGGTGAGGACGGTGATGTAGTCATGCCCCTTTCCGAAGCTCTTCTCGTCGATGCCCAGGTGCGGGATGGCGGTCGCCTCACGCCGCTCCAGACCCCGTGCCACAGCCCGTTCCATGATGGATTGCACGGCATCCCAGGAGAGGCCGAGCAGGGCGGCCGCGGCATTCACGGTGCGGCACGCCTGCAGGACTTCGATGGCAAAAGCTTCGAAGAGGAGCGTGAATCGAGAGTGCTTGCCCGCCCATGGTGGCGTGACCGTTTTGACGCCGTGCTCGGGGCATCGGCATCGCGGAAGGCGGGCAACGAGCTCCGTCGTGAACTGCATGGTGTCGAGGTGACGCCAACGCCGCTCGTCGGCGTGGTCGGCAAGCCCGCAGGCGCCGCCGCATTCAGGGCACGAGACGCCGGAGCCAATATGCGTGAGTCGAATCTCGACTCGCCGCTCCTCGAGCCGAAGGTCCACCGACTCAACCCGCCAGAAGTCGTCCAGCCCGAGCAATCGGGCATAATGTGCAGAGAGTGTTTCCATCCCGGCAATCTACGGCACCGAAGCTCCGGAAACGACCGCCTCGTGCCACGGAAATCCCCGAAGAGCCAACGGCAAAGCTGCTCAGCGGCGGGCCGCGGACTCAGATTCGCCGCTGGACGCAAGCCGCCGCCTGATCCAGCGACTGGTTAGCTGGCCTTGGCCGAAACGCGCGGCGCTGGGGCTCCTCGAAGCAAGCCGTCGACGCTGAGATCCTCGTCGATCTCCGGCCAGTGGATGCCATACCCTCCGCCAGCAATCACGCAACTTGATCGCTGCTGCGGCGTCGCGTGCAGAAGGCGCGGATACCAGGCCAGCGGAGCAGAGAGTGTCCGGCCGTCGGCCAACTCAACGACGACGGAATCCTCGTTGCAACTGGCCCGCATGATTCGCTCACCCGGGTTCGCCATGGACTGCCTCCCACTCCTTCAGCAAATCATCGGCGTGATCCTCGATCAGCCGCTCGATGTCGCGCAACTCTGGAGCTCTAAAGCCAAGATTACTCGCCAAACTTACGGGCGACAACCAAAACTTGCACGACGCTTGGTCGCGGTCGATATGGACGTGCGCAGGCTCGTTGGACTCGTGCGAGTAGAAGTAGACGCGGTACGGGCCACTTCGCAGCACTGTGGGCATCGGGCGTCTTTGCTCTGACTACGGGTAGACGATGCGAAGCCAGCTAACGATTCCGATCAATGGCTCGCGGCCAGAGGATTATCCATTACGCTAGACGCTGCCGCGAGTCCATTGCATCGGTTGGTTCGATGCTCTGCAAGGAGTCCACGCAGGACTTTGGAGTCCACACAATTGCTGCGTCACCATCGCACGCGGAGATTATGAGGTGACGGACTGTTGATACAACCTCCACCAGAACGTCGATAACATCAGTGCCTTCACTCGCGAGACGCGTGGATTCCGCGCAGGCCATAATGGACCACTGCTCACGACATTTCCTTGCGACTTCCTGAACCGCAGGCAGATCATCTGCGTCGCCCGACACCAGAAAGTAGTAGTACTCCGGGGTAGGGTGGCGGGAGTCGATCAAGTAGCGCGGCTTCGGCCCCCAGTCCCACACGGCCAGTTCGGCTTTCGCTTGCCCAACTTCGGCAACGCAGCATGCTGTCGGCGAAGATCGCAGAAAGTTCTGAATAAACCCGGCGACGTCGGCGACGAGGTCATACTCAGTCGATGGCCATCGGAGCGCGTGATCGAAGCACTGGCTACGACTCACATCCTCCGGCGATTCTGCGATCAACGCATAGTCGCCCTGCGAAAAGGAGAAGACTCGTATCGCGTGCCGTGAAATCTCGCCCCATAACGCACACACGTTGGCTGTTGAGCGTGCGCGGCTTTGTGCCCGGGGGTCGAGTGAGGGCAAAGGGATGATCATACAAAGCCACGGACTACTTTTTCATCGAACGGCCCTGATCAAAGGCTCGCGGCCC
>JASGCG010000317.1 GCA_030054235.1 Bacteroidia bacterium | reverse complement strand
TCAGGCCGTTGATCTTGATCGCGTCGGACACGGCCTCGTCGCGGCGCACGATCTCCTGGATGCGGTTCGAGACCTCCTGCGTGCGGAGCAGGCTGGCGCCCGGCGGCAGCTGGTAGAGCACGAAATACGCGCCCTGGTCCTCGTTGGGCACGAATGCTGTCGGCACCACGCGGAAGTAGTGCCACACGCCCACGCAGCCGACGAGGAACGATGCCACGACCGCGTACCAGTGCTTGCACAGCCACTGCACCAGGCTCGCGTACCGATCGCTCAGCCAGTCGAAGCCACGGTTGAACGCCACGAAGGGCGCGAAGGTGCTCGGTGCGGAGTGACGCAGGAAGACCGCGCAGAGCGCCGGCGAGAGCGTGAGCGAATTGACGGCGCTGAAGGCGATCGAGAAGGCAATCGTGAGCGCGAACTGGTTGTAGAGCTGGCCAGTGATGCCGGGCATCAGTGCGGCAGGGATGAAGACCGCCAGGAGCACCGAACTCGTGGCCACGATCGGTCCACCGACTTCCTGCATCGCCTTGACGGCCGCCTCGCGCGGATCGGTCACTCCCGACTCGAGCTGGCGGTACACGTTCTCAACCACGATGATCGAGTCATCGACCACCAGGCCGATCGCGAGCACGAGCCCCAGCAGCGTCAGTGTGTTGATCGAGAAGCCGAAGATCGCCATCATCGCAAAGGTGCCGATGATCGAGACCGGGATCGCGATCATGGGGATCAGCGTGGCGCGGAAGCTCTGCAGGAAGATGAAGATCGTGACCAGTACCAGGATGCCGGCCTCGATCAGGGTCTTCACGAGGTCATCGAGCGATGCCTCGACGAAGAGCGTCGTGTCGTAGGTGACCCGGTATCGCAGGCCCGGCGGGAACTGCTCCGACAGGCGATCGAGCTCCCGGCGCACCGCCTCGATCACATCGAACGCGTTGGCGCTCGGGAGCTGGTAGATGCCGATCGTGGCGGTCGGACCGCCGTTGAGCGCCGAAGTGCTGGTGTATTGGTACGACCCGAGGTCGAGCTCGGCCACGTCACGCACGCGCACGAGGCCGCCGTCGCGCTCGGCGCGCACGACGATGTCCCCGAACTCCTGCGGATCGACGAGCCGGCCCTTCGCCTGGATCGACAGCGTCATCGAAGGCCGGCCGATCGACGGCTCGAGCCCGAGCGAACCGAGCGACGACTGGTCGTTCTGGTCCTTGATCGCCGCGTAGACATCGGTCGGCGAGAGCCCCAGCTGCGTGAGCCGGCCCGGGTCGAGCCAGACGCGCATGGCGTACTGCTGCAGGCCGAAGACGGTCGTGCTGCCCACCCCGTCCACGCGCGCGACCACCGGTTCAACCGTGATGTTGGCGTAGTTGGAGAGGAACGAGCTGTCGTAGCGACCGTCGGGCGACTCCAGGCTCACCACCGCGGTGAGGTTGGTCGATTGCTTCGCGATGTTCACGCCCACGCGCTGCACCGACTCCGGCAGCATCGGGATCGCCTGGTTCACGCGCGTGAGCACGTCGACCGCGGCGATGTCAAGGTCGTAGCCCACCTCGAAGGTCACGGTGATCGTGCTGACCCCGGCATTGGTCGAGGTCGACGAGATGTAGAGCATCCCCTCGACACCGTTGATCTGCTGCTCGAGCGGCAGCGTGACGACCTGAGCGACCGTCGCGGCATCGGCGCCGTTGTAGGTCGCGGTCACCTGCACCGTGGGCGGCACGATCGCCGGATACTGCGCGATGGGCAAGATCCAGGCGCAGACCGCGCCGGACAGCGTCATCACGAGGGCGATGACCGTCGAGAAGATCGGTCGCTCGATGAAGAAGCGGTACATGGCGGATCAGCTCCCCGGCTTCGCTTCGGAGGCTGGCGGCTCGGTGACTCCCGACCCAGGCTGTGCGGAGGCGCCGAGGTCGATCACCTTCACGCCCGGCCTGAGCTTCGCGAGCCCCTCGACCACGATGCGATCGCCAGCCGCGAGGCCCGACTGCACGATGACCTCGTTGTTCCAGGCCGCGAGCGGCTCGATGGTCACGCTCTGCACCGTGCCGTCCCCCTTCAGCACCCAGACCAGCAGTTCCGTCTGCCGCGCGAAGGTCGCGCTCTGGGGCACGACGATCGCGGACTTCTGCATGCCGAGGCCCAGCGTGACCTGGGCGTAACCACCCGGGCGGAAATGCCCTGAGGCATTGGGAAACTCAACGCGCAAGAGCAGCGTGTCGGTCGTCTGGCCGACCTGGTTGTCCAGGAACACGAGCTTGCCCTCGGCCCGCGGGGCGCCATCGGTCATGCCGATCGGCATGCCGGGGTGGGCAGTGGTGATCGCGCCCGGCAACTCCACGTGCGCCGTCAGCGTGCCTTGGTCACGGGCACCGACGATCGCCGGCAGCAGGCGCGCACTCGGCTTGAAGCCCGCCCAGAGTGGATCGATCTGCACAATCGTGTTGAGGACCTGCGAGCCGGCCTCGCCGACGAGCGAACCGACGTACGCCTTGCTCGCACCGAGTTGGCCATCCAGTGGGCTCGACACCGTGCACCACGAGAGCTTGAGCTGGGCATTCTCGGCATCGGCACGCGCACTCGCCTCGTTGGCCTGCGCGAGGGCGATGTCGGCAGCAGCCTGGTCCGCAGTCGCGTTGGCTCGCGCCAGATCCGCCGTGATCTGGTCCCAGCGCTCCTTGCTGATCGCGCCGCTGTCGACCAGTCCCTTGTTGCGCTCGAACGTCGATTGGGCGAGCACGAGAGCGGCCTGCGCACCCTCGGCTTGCGCGCGCGCAGCCTGCCCTTGCGCAATCGCCTGCTTCACGCGGGCGTTGGCGGCATCCAGCTGGATCCGGTACTGCGATGGATCGACCTGGTAG
>JASGCG010000316.1 GCA_030054235.1 Bacteroidia bacterium | reverse complement strand
ACTGGGAGTCGATCGGCTGCGTGATCGGCTGCATCGAGATACCCCCCTTCCAGATCGGTACGTTTTGTATTTCCTCGAGATCGACCTGCTTGCTCGCCTCGAGCACGTGCTCGGGGCCGCGCGCGGTGCCGGCTCGGTAGCTCGTCGTGGCGTCGAAGGGAACCGGGATCACGACGAGCCGCGCATCGTCGGGGCGGGTGTCGAGTCCGAAGAGGCCATCGCCGGTGGCAGCGGCATCAGGGTCGAATCCAGCGGGCACGATCGGCTTGCGTGAGGGCATCGAGGGATCGTAGTGATCGTGCTGGAGCGCCGCGGAACCAAGGTCATGTGACCACGCACACCGTCGATGCGTCCTGCGGTCTGCCTTCGTGAACCGAGCCTCGTAGACTTCTACGCGTCCTCATGCCCCTCCTCCACGCACTGCTCGGCCTTGGTGTCCTGCTGGCGATCGCCGTGGCGCTCTCCGAATCACGCCGGCACATCCCGTGGCGGCTCGTCGGCGCCGGGCTCGCGCTTCAAGCACTGATCGCGTTCCTGTTCCTGCGGTTCCCGCCGGCGGTCGCGGCCGCCGATCTCGTGGCCGCGGGCGTGGCGCGCATCATCGGCTTCGCTGACGAAGGCACTCGGTTCATCTTCGGCAACGTGAGCGATCCAGCCGGCGCCTGGGGCTTCATCTTCATCGTGCGCGTCCTGCCGATCATCATCTTCTTCGCGAGCCTGATGAGCGTGCTCTACCACCTCGGCATCATGCAGCGCGTGGTGGCAGCCTGCGCGTGGGGACTTCGCCGCGCGATGCAGATCAGCGGCGTGGAGGCACTCTGCGCCGCGGCCAACATCTTCGTCGGCCAGACCGAGGCCCCGCTGATGATCCGGCCGTTCATCCCCTCGCTCACGCGCTCGCAGCTCATGACGGTCATGGCTGCCGGCTTCGCAACGATCGCTGGCAGCGTGCTAGGCGCCTACGTCTCGATGCTCGGCGGCGACAGCGAGGCCGGCCGCATCACGATGGCCAAGCACCTCCTCACGGCGAGCCTGATGAGCGCGCCGGCGGCGATCGTCTTCGCCAAGATCATGGTCCCTGAGCGCGAAACCATTCCTCCCGAGACGCTTGCCGCCACCTCGACCCTGCCCCGCACGACCGCGAACGTGATGGATGCCGCCGCCGAGGGCGCCACCGATGGCCTGAAGCTCGCACTCAACGTCGCTGCGATGCTGGTCGCCTTCGTCTCGCTCATTGCGCTGCTCAACTGGCCGCTGGCCGCGCTGTCCATGCAGCCCGGCATCGAGGCGTTCCGCGTCGAGCACGGCATCCCGGTGCTGACGTTCCAGAACATCCTCGGCGTGGCATTCACGCCCATCGCCTGGTGCATGGGCTTCGATCGAGGCGATGTGGGCACGGTCGCATCGCTCATGGGAACGCAGCTGGTGGCGACGGAATTCGTGGCGTACCTCGACCTCGCGGTCACCATCAAGGCAGACTCGATCAGTTCGCGTTCGGCACAGATGGCCGCGTACGCCCTCTGCGGCTTCGCGAACCTGCCCTCGATCGCAATCCAGATCGGGGGGCTCAGCGCCATGGCCCCCGAGCGTCGAGCCGATGCCGCCTCGCTCGGCCTGCGCGCCATGACCGCGGGCGCGCTGGCCTGCTGGAGCACGGCCACGATCGCCGGCGCCTTCCTCTGACCGAGCTCATCGGGCTGGAGCGAGGCTATCGCGCCCGGTATAGTCCGCACCCCGGATTGCTCCGGCACCGTGCGGGTGTAGCTCAGTTGGTAGAGCGTCAGCTTCCCAAGCTGAATGTCGCGGGTTCGAGTCCCGTCTCCCGCTTTCGCTCGGCCTCTACAGCTGGCTTCGCCGGGCGCGTTCTCATCGATTCACCTCACGCCCCCTCGAACGCCATGCACAAACCCACCACCATCGTCCTGCTTCTCGCCACCGTATCGACCTCGCTGCTCTTCGCTGGCTGCGGCGGCAGGCAGCCCAAGACCATCGAGGGCACTGAGCCCATCCTTCCTCAGCGCCGCATGATCTGCCGCATCCGCGAAGCCGTCACCGGTGACGGCACGGAAGACGTGAAGCTCGAGAAGAACACCGCGATCGCCTGCAAGGTCGGCCATCACGTTCGACTTGAACTTGAGGCCGCATCAGGGACCGGCTTCGAGTGGCGTCTCACCGGCTGGCGTGAAGGCGCCAACACCTCGGCCACGGCCGGTGCCAAGCCCACGTTCGTCACGGCCGACTTCGACTGGGCCACCGGCGCAGGCAAGGTCGAACCCGTCAAGCCCGGCACGCCCGGTGGCCCCGCGCACTGGATCTTCGAGATCACCGGCAAGCAGCCCGGTGCAATCACGCTCGACTTCGCCCTCGCGCGCTCGTGGGAGAAGGGCCAAGCTCCCGCCGACCAGCGCAGCGTGACCGTCGTGGTGGAGTGATCCCCGCGACACGGGAACTCCGCGGCGGGTGATCCCCGCGGCAACGCGGCGCACCATCACAGCTCATTCAAACGACAGCGCCGTCGCCCGAAGAGGACGACGGCGCTTGTCATGTGAAGCCAGCGTGCGCTCAGCGGCGGCCTCCACCGCCGTGGAAACCGCCACCACCGTGGTACCCACCGCCGCCACGGTTGTAGCTCTCGCCTCGATACTGTCCGTACGACGAGTGGAAGCCCGACGAGTAGCCGCGCGGCATGCCTGCGGCGTACGAGTTCATCCGCGCGGTGGACGCATCGTTCTGCGCCGACACACGTCGCGTGGAGTTGGACTCCCAGCCGGTGCCGCCCCACGAGTAAGGATTGCCGCGGCTGAAGTTGGTGTTGCGATCCTCGGCACCGAGCCCGTCGCGCACACCGTTGGTCGCCGC
>JASGCG010000315.1 GCA_030054235.1 Bacteroidia bacterium | reverse complement strand
GCGCGCTCGCGTAACTGTCCACCACTATGTCGCGCGAACCGTCGCCATCAAGGTCGGCCAGCTCAACCGAACGCGGTTCGCGCGCTGCCTGGAGGACATGCTCGACGACCCATGATCCTCCTTCGCTTCGCCGCAGTCGCACTGCACGGCCATCGAGGGTTCGCAGGGCGACCACGAGTTCCGTTGGGGTCGACGACGAGTCCACGGCGACCCAATCGCTCTGCGCCTCCAACGCGAGATCGTTCCATGCTCCGTAGAAGGGGCTCGAGCCTGTCGCGCGGCACCAGCGGGCCACCTTGTCGGGACCGCGGCCGGGAACCAGCGCGTCTAGGCGGCCATCATGGTCAAGATCCACCAGCAGCACCTGGGTTGGAGCGTGGCCGGCAGGAAGTGCCAGTCCCGTGTTGCTGCCGAACTGGATGTCGGCAAGGCAGGCTGCGATCAAAGCGAGCATGCTGAGAGTATGGCAGCACATCGACCCGATCGCTCGACAAAAGCAAAGCCCCCCGGCGCAAGGCCGGGGGGCATTCAATCAGGAGAAGCGTAGCTCCGGCCGATTACGGGCAGGGCTGGTTGAACACGGCGAGCAGGCCGCCGAGGTCAGCACCGTCCGTGTTGCCGTCGCCGTTGATGTCACCGGCAGCGGTGCCCCAACCAGCAAGCAGCGCGCCGAGGTCAGCGCCGTTGCGCTGGCCGTCACCGTTGAAGTCGCCGGGGCACGCGGGGCCCTGGGTGCAAGCGGTGCCGTTGCCGTTGATCTCGACCGGCCACTGGTACGAACCAGCGCCGAACGGAGCGAACACGTTGTTGGCTGTACCCGTGCACACGGTATAGCGGCCCCACACGTTCGCAGGCGACGTGGTCGAACCGGTCAGGCCGACGCCGATGCCGACGCGGTAGCCACCGTTGGCTGGCACGCCGTTGGCGCCGTTCTGGAAGAGGTTCGGGGTCTCGAAGACGATGACGAGGTTGTCGACATCAGCCACGCAGACCGGCTCATCCAGGTTCAGCACGCCCTTGTACACGCCACCCGGGACGGCCACGTCGTAGGACGCGAGCAGCTCGAGGTCGGCACCGGCAGCGCCCGGCACATTGGTCGGGGCGCCACCGTTGGTGTCACGGTAGAGGACGATCTTGCTGGGGATCTCGATGTCCGACAAGAAGTAGCCGCAGGCTCCAGTCGTTGCGTCATTGGCCGAGACCACTGAGGCAACACCGATGCCGATGCAGGTGATCTCTTCCAGCGAGCCAGCGCCTTGGAACGTGGCAGCAAACATCATGTCGGCGTTGCCGCCGGTCAGGTTGCCGCAAGCCGTGGCGCAGCCCTGCACGAAGTTGGTCGGCGCCGTGGTGGGGCCGCTCGTGCGGGTGTCCGGGCCAGGTGCGTCGCACGTGCCGGGATTGGTCGTCGTGCCGTCGAAGCCGCCGGAGAGCGACGTCGGGCAGACGGCCGGCGCGGTGGTGACCTTCACGCTGTAGTCGTTGCCGGCGTTGCCACACTCGTTGCCGAGGAAGTCACCGTCGGCGACGATCACGTAGTAGGTGCCGGGGTTGAGGCACGCGCTGGCGACGTTCGGGCAGTAGCCAGTGCCGGCGGTCAGGATCGACAGTGCGCCACAATCGGCGACGGTGAGGTCGCCCTTGGCGAGGAACACAGCCGTCTGCTGCTGGCACTTGGCTTCGACCGTCACGGTGCTGGGAGCAGTCACCGAGAACGAGTAGAAGTCGAGGTCACGGTTGTCGACGACGTCGCCCGTGGTGGGGTCGGTGGTCTGGAACGTGTAGATCGTTCCGCGCATCGTGGCGCCCACGGCGATGGGCTCAGTCGCGCCGCCACCGAAGCAACCGTCGTTCGCCGCCTGTCCGCACGCCTCGATCGAATTGGCGTTGCCGGTGTCGGGGAAGCAGATGTTCACGCTGTTGACGACGACCTGGCCCGCGCCAGCGTCGCACGCTGCACCAGCGGTGCCGCACCAACCACCGATGCGAACGTGGTAGGTGACACCAGCGTCAACCGGCAGCAGGTTGATGAACGAGTAGTACTGCTGGCATGCTGCGTCCGCCGCAGCATCGCCGTTGCAGGCGACCTGGGTCAGCGCCGAGCAGTCACCGGTCGAGACGGTGATCGAGGTGTCGAACGAACCGGCCTGGCAGGTCGAGATGCTCACGTAGCCAGTCGACGGGGCGGTGAACTTGAACCAGACGTCCTGGTTCGCCAAGCCGCCGTACCAATCGAGGAAGGTGCCGGCGCACTGCGAATCGTCGGCGAAATCGCCGCTCGCGGTTGCGGTGGTGGTATCGAACGCAGCAGGCACGCCGAAAGTCAGGTTGCCAGCGCCGCAGGCCTCATCGGACTGCGCGAAGGTCGAGCTGGCGGCAAGCAGCGTCACGCAGGCGCTGCCGAGCAGAAGAGTACGGATCATGAGTCGCTTCTCCTTAGATAATGAATGGCGAACGGGGTGAGCATCACAAACAGGGATCGCTGCCATGGCAGCACTTGAGTGTTGGGCGAATGGCCCCACACGAAGTCGGACTAAAGTGACATCGACCTTGGGACAGTCGCTGGTTTCTTTGCGAAAAACCCATGATTTCTCTGACATCGGATAAGTCTGATAACACTAAGGGGGCTCAGGTAAGGTTCTTGGATGTCCAAGCTCGGTCGATCAGCGGTCGTGGTGACAGGTGCCAGTTCGGGGATCGGCGCGGCAACGGCACTGGCGTGCGCCCGCCGTGGGGCATCGCTGCTCCTGGTCGCCCGAAGGTCGGATCGGCTGCACGCCGTCGCAGAGGCCTGCCGTGCCGCTGGCGCTCGAGTCGAAGCGTTGGTCTTGGACATCGCGGAGCCTGGTGCCTCCGAGCG
>JASGCG010000015.1 GCA_030054235.1 Bacteroidia bacterium | reverse complement strand
CGATGGCCGAGCTGGCCAAGCGCGGCGCCGCCCGATGGCGCGCTGGCGCCGAACGGATTGTCGAAGAGGCCAGCCGGACGCGACAGACGCGAGACCGCAGCGGCGCCGGCGGTGAGGCCCGCGAGCGACTCGGCGGTCGCGATGGCATCCTCGAGGTAGCCGATGGAGTCGACGAGCCCGGCATCGAGCGCCCGCTGCGCCGTGTAGACCGAGCCATCGGCGACCTGCTGCACATCGCTGAGGTCGCTGAACTGGATCGCGCGGCCATCGAGGACGCGCTTGGTGAAGGTCGCGTAGGCATCGTCGAGGATGCCTTGCACGACCGCGCGGTCCTTGTCGGTCCACGTGCGGAACATGTCGTTGGCGACGTCCTTGCGCGGGCTGCCGGTGGCGACGATCGTCATGGGCGCGATGCCCACCTTGTCGGTCAGGCCCTGCAGCGTGAACATCTGCGCGATCACGCCGATCGAGCCCGTGATGCAGGTGGGTTCGGCGACGATCTGGTCGCAACTGCAGGCAACGTAGTAGCCGCCGCTGGCCGCGGTGCCGCCGAAGCTCGCGACGACCGGGATGCCCTTGGCCTGCCAGTCCTGCACGACCTTCCAGATGCGGTCGCTTGGCGATACGCCGCCGCCGCCGGAGTCGACGCGGAGGATGATGGCATCGGGCCTGTCGCCTGCATCGATCTCGCGAGCGCACTCGGCGATGAAGCGCGCCATGGCATCATCGATGCCGCCTTCGATCGGCACCACGAGGATCTGTCCGCCGAATCCAGCACGCAGCTCGCTGCGTTCAAGGCGCATGCCGCCGGAGACTGCCGCCGCGCCGCCGCCGAAGCCGATCACGAGGCCGAAGCCGAAGATCAGCACGGTCGCGAGCAGGCCGACCATGACGCCGATGGCGCCGCGCGTGATCGAGCTGCGGACGACGATCGGGCGTGGCTCGCCGTGCATGGTGGGTGGCGGCGGAAACGGTTGTCCTGGAAGTTGCGTCATGGTTGGATCTCCGTGGATCGGATCCTACGACGCGAGGTCCCACAGGTGACCATGGACCGAGCCGATTCGCCGCCGTCGGTGCATGATCAGGCCGATCGAGCCGGCCCGGCCCGATCCGCAAAGGACGCGCGGCCGCACGGTTGATCCGCCCGACTCAGCGCTTGATTCCCAGCGTGCCCACGCAGACGCCAAAGGTCATGCGATCCTGCCGAACGTCCGCGAAGCCCGCCTCTTGCACTTGGGCGCGCAGGCGCTCAGGGCTCAGGTACGTCTCGACGCTGCGAGGCAGATAGCGATACGCGCCGCTGCGGTCCCGTGCGATCAGGCTTGCCGTGAGCGGCATGATCTGGTGCGTGTAGAGCCGGTTGAACCAGCGCAAGGGTGCGAAGCCGGGCTCGCCGAACTCAAGGACCACCAGCCGGCCACCCGGAGCGAGCACGCGGTGGAACTCCTTCAGCGCCTTCAGCGTGTCGTCGACGTTGCGGATGCCGAAGGCGATCGACACGATGTCGAAGCTCGCATCGGGCCAAGGCAGCGATTGGGCATCGCCCTGGACGTACGTGGGCTGCACGGCTAGGCAACGGCCATCGATTGACTTGGCTCTCGCCAGATCGAGCATCGCCGCGGTGTAGTCGAGTCCCGTGACGGTTGCGGCTCCTGCATTGGCGAAGGCTTCGGTCAGGTCGCCGGTTCCGCAGGCGCAATCGAGCACCCGGGCACCGTTCACGGGTTCCGTCATGCGGACCGCAGCGCGGCGCCACGCTTGGTCGCGCCAGAAGCTGTGCAGCCGATTGTTGAGGTCGTAGGCGTGCGCAATCGAGGTGAACATGCGCTGGACGCGGAGCGCCTTGTCGCTCGCGGCGTGGGGATTTCGCTCAAGGTCGTTGGCGGTCCAGGCGGGATCGGCCGACTCGTGCTGACGCATAACGGCCAGTCTAGGCGCGCTGATGCGCCGGGAACGGGGTTTGGGGCGTCCAATATCGCACATGGGGCCCTGAGCGCGGTCATCTGTGAAGCGTCGAGGGTTCCTCCCGATGAACACGGTGCGCAGGACGAAGCCTGCCACGAACCCCTGAAGGAGACCTGACCATGCACACCGACACCGCCATCGAGAACCTCTTCAACACGCTCCTCACCGGTGACCGCACCGCGGCCCGCACGCTCGCCGACGAGCTCTGCTCGGACCTGACGCCCGAGGGCGCGATGAACGACGTGGCGTGGCCCGTGCTCGAGATGATCTTTGCGCACTACCGCAACGACCAGCTCACGACGCTCGCGCACAACTACGCGATCCGCACGCTGCGCCAGGTCGTGGACCAGGTCGCCGCGAACTACACGCGCCGCGCTCGCCGCGACGTGCGCGTCTGCATCTTCGGCGGCGTGGACGAGAGCATGGACCTGGCGAGCCAGATGGCAGCCGACATGCTTGAGGCCGCAGGCTTCGATGTCTTCTTCGCCGGCGGCGGCGTGGCGAACGACGAGATCTACCTGGAGTGCACCAATCGCAAGCCGAACGTGCTGCTGCTCTGGGCGGCGAGCGGCAAGGACACGCCTGGCTTCCGCATGCTGATCGACATGTTCCGCAACAACGGCGGCCATGCCGGCATGCAGATCGTCTGCGGCGGCGGCATCTTCAACCGGGTGCCCGGCCTGGCCGAGGAGATCGGTGCCAACGTCGTGGCCCGCACGCCGCGCGAACTCGTCGAGAGCATGGAATCACTCTTCGCACCTGCCGGTGCGAAGAAGGCGACGGCGCCTGCCGCACGCACGGTGCGTCGCGCTCGCGCGGTCGCCTGACCGCGATCGGACCAGAGCACTACGATGCGCGCCGTGGATCCCCGCGGCGCGCTTGTGCTTCGAGCCGGACGTCATCCCCTCGCGCACGAGGTCGAGCGGAACCTTCGTCTGTGGTGCACGCGTCACCCGAGCGCGATGCCGGATGCGGTCGTCGCCGTCAGCGGCGGCCCCGACAGCATGGCCTTGCTCACGATCATGGCAGCGCTGCACGAGCGGGGGACCGGTCCGGCACGGATCGCGGCCTGCTGCGTGCATCATCACCTGCGCCCTGAGGCCGAGCGCGAACTCGAGACCGTGCGTGCGCACTGCGAACTGCTGCGGGTGCCGTTCTTTCGCCGGGACGTGCACCCGGCCGAGGAGCCCGGCAACCTCGCGGCTGCGGCGCGGCGCCTGCGCTACGAGGCACTGACCGAGTGCGTGATCCAGGGGCGGATGGGCGCCGTCCTCACCGCACACCATGCGGATGACCAGCTCGAGACCGTGCTGATGGCACTGTGCCGCGGTGGTGCGAGCTTCGGCGTCGGCGGCATGCGGTGGAGCCGCCGGCTCAGCGAGGACGTGGTGCTGATGCGACCGCTCCTCGACATCCCGAAGGCTCGGCTGGTCGCGTTCGCCGAGGAACTCGGCGTGCCGTGGCATCAGGATGCCTCCAACGAGGATCCGGACTCGGCGCGCGGCATGCTCCGCACGAAGGTGCTGCCGCATCTTCTGGAACGCTGGCCCAAGGCCGCGGTGCACGTGGCCCACACGGCCGAGGCGATCGACGGCATGGGCAACGCGCTGCGCATGTCGCAACGCGCGGATCCCGAGAACAAGGACTACCGATTCGAGCTCGGCGGGATGGAGCGCGCGATCCCCGAGGTGCTTCCGTACCTGATCCAGCTCATGCAGCCGCCGAGTGCGCAGGGCGACAGCAGGTACTGGGCCGAGGAGCTGCTTCGCAACGATCCGGAGCCGAGGGTCTACGACGCCGGGCCCGACTGGGAGTTGAGGATCCAGGGCGGCGAGGCGCAGTTCACGGAGCGGGCGGGGCGCCCAGGCACGACGTGAAGTCCTTGTCCGCGGTGCAGCGGATCACGCCGTCCTTGAGCACGGCCACGCTCGGCGTCGTGATGAGCCAGGTCGGGCCCTTGGGCAACTCAAGGCGCACGCAGGTCGGACAGTTGATGTCGCCGATGTCTCCATCGCCCGCTGCTTCGAGCGCGCCCTCGGCCGCGGGGACCATGACGGCGATGATCTTCTCGCTGCGTCCCGACGCGAGCCAGCGATCGAAGACCTCGTGGCACTGTCCGCACTTGGGGTTGTAGAAGACGACGATCGCGTCGCCTTCAAGCGTTTCGGCGGTCAGGCGGGGCAGGTGCTTCGCGACACCAGCATCGGCGAAGGTCCGGCCCTTCCACGATTCGAAGGCGAGGTCGATGGCCTTCAGTCCTTGGTTCGCGAACGCCTCGGTCTTGACGGTGTTCTCGACAGGGAGGCGCGCGGCGATGCCCATCATGGCCGTGAAGGCGATGATCGAGGTGACCACCACCGAGAGCGCCGACTGGGGCGCGGCTGCCGACGGCGACGGCTTGGCCACCAGGAAGAGGATGGCGACGGCGAGCACGATCGCCGGCATGAGCATGGCTGAAGCGCCGGCACCGGTGGCAACGGCTCCAGGTGCATTCAGCGCGGCGAGCTCGGCGAGCGATACGAAGGCCGCAGCCAGCGCACAGCCCCAGGCAACCTTTGCCCCGATGCGCCGAAGCCCCAGGCACAGGCCTGCACCCGTGAGTTCGAGCCCGATGAGCACACGCAAGCTGTCCACGCTGTCGAGTCCGAATCGAAGGCCGATGTTGCCCAGCCACGTGGGGAGCCAAGCTGTACCGCCGCTCCACTGGAAACCGGCCGCGGCGACGAGCAGCAACGCCACGCCCAGCCGCATGTGGCCTTCCCGGTAGTCAAGATCGAAGGAGCGCCCGCCCGACGATGCCTCGCTCACGACCCGCCCTCCAGGACCTCGGCCAGGCTCGCTCCGTCCTCGTGGTCGGTGCAGACGGCTTCGACGACGCCGTCCTTGATGCGCATGACCACCGGCGTCTGCACCACGTAGTTCGGGCCCTTGAGGAACGTGCGGATGGTGCACTCGGTGCAGGGCATGGGCTGCTCGTTCGCGGGATCGTGATCAGGAATGCCGATCAGGAGCGCCGGGCGCTTGAGCGATCCCACGAAGTGCGTTTCGAGGACCTCGTGGCAGTGCTCGCAGTCGGCTCGGTAGAGCATCACGATCCATGTTCCGCTGGCGATCGTGGCCGGCGGGGGGGCATCGAGCAGCGCCATCTCGGGCTGCGAGGCGAGCGGTTTGCCGACCCACGTCGCGAAGTCGGGCAGGTAGTAGGGCTGCACCTGGCTTGGGCGCGCGGGCCATGACGACGTCGGAACGCTTGGTGCTACGGCTGGTGGATTGACTGGAGGATTGGCCGGAGGATTGGCCGGAGGATTGGCCGGAGGAGTCACGGGCGGCGCATCGGTCGGTGTGGTCGACGCGGGATCCTCAAGTTGCACCGATCGGGCAGGCATGCCGAAGGCCACGGCGATGCCGATGGCGGCGACGATCGCGGCGCGCCCTCCACCCGCGGTCCACGAGCGCTGGCCGCAACCACACGCCTTGCCAGTGAGCATCACGCCGGCCAGCAACGTGCCGTCGATGAGGAGCATGTACAGCGGATTCATGCCCGACTTGCCGAAGCAGCCGCACGAACCCTTGAGGACGGCCTCGAACCCATCCTTGGCCCACCCCGTGCCGATCAGCCAGAGCAGGATGACGCAGAAGAGGGCGAGCACCGCCGTGGCCAGCGGCCGAGCGATCCGCGGCATGCACAGGATCATGCCGGCGATGACGAACTCGGCGCCGCAGATCGATCGCAGGGCGAAGTCCATCCATGCCACGCCCTGCAGGCCGAACGTGCCATCGAGCGAGAGCACCAGATCGAAGATGGGCTTGGGAAGGTTGCGCGGGTCGTTTTCAACGAGCTTGGTGAGCGCACCGGCGGTGATCCACGCCGGCACGGCCAAGCGCGTGATGACGAAGCCCAATCGTGAGCAGGGGGCGCATGCGGGCGTGGTGCCCGACGTCGAGTCCTTCGTGGCGGCCATGATGCGGAGTCTACGCAGCCTGAGGCGTTGCGTTCGAATCAGGACCGCTGCAGGAAGCGGTCGAGCTCGTCATCGAGCCCGCGGGTGCCGAGCAGGTCGGCGGTCCCCGACATCCTGATGCGACCGGCATGCAGGAAGTCGACCGAGTCCGCGGCGGCAGCGACGAAGTCGAGGTCGTGGGTGGCGACCACCATCGTGGTCCCGGCATCGAGCGCGAGCTCGCGGAGCACGGCCATGACCTCGCGGGTGAGCAGTGGATCGAGGGCCGACGTGGGTTCGTCGCAGAGCAGCACCGTGGGCTCCATGACGAGCGCACGAGCGATGGCCACGCGCTGGCGTTCCCCGCCGGAGAGTTCATCGGGTCGTCGGTCGGCCAGGTGCAGCGCGTGCACGCGATCGAGGGCGCTGCATGCACGATTCCGGGCTGCGTCAGGATCGAGGCCCAGCACGCGATGCGGGGCGAGCGCGACGTTGGCCAGCGCCGACAGATGGGCGAAGAGGCTTGGCTCCTGAAACACCATGCCGACCGAGCGCCGGACGCTGCGATCCTGTGCAACGAAGCCTTGGTCGACCGCCAGCACGCCATCGACGAGGATCGAGCCGGCATCAGGCGGTTCGAGCAGACCAAGGCAACGCAGGAGCGTGCTTTTGCCGCTTCCGCTCGCACCGATCAGCGCGTGGACCGTGCGGCGCTCGACACGCAGCGAGCAGTCCGCGAGCACCGCGCCGGTGCGTGGCCAGCGCTTGGAGATCCCTTGGGCTTCGAGGGCTGGCGTCGTCATCGATGGATGGGCTCCGGCAACGCACCGACGGTGCGGGCTCGGCGCTCGAGCGACTGGCCGAACCAGTCGGCGAGCAGGCTGAGCGCGAGATAGAAGGCAGCCGCTGCGACCAGCATGCTCGGCACGGCGAAGCTGGCCTTGCCGATGCCGAGAGCCACGGCGAGCAGTTCCTGCACACCGATCATGCTGACGAGGCTCGAGTCCTTGATGAGGCTGTTGAGGTCGTTGATGATTGCCGGCAGCGACAGGCGCCAGCTCTGCGGCACGATGATGAATCGCAGCGTCTGGGCGCGCGTGAAGCCGAGCGCGCGTGCAGCGTCCCACTGCGACTGCGGAATCGCCTGGAGTGCGGCCCGGTGGATCTCGGCTTCGTAGGCGGCATAGTTGGCTGCCAAGCAGACGATCCCGACGACCACCTTGTTCCACGTCAGGAGTTCGGGGATGCCCAGCCAGGCACCCAGTGCAGGCAGCGAGTAGTAGAGGAGGAAGATCTGCACCAAGAGCGGCGTGCCGCGCGTGAGCAGGACATAGCCGTGGCAGAGCCGGCTCAGGGGCTTCGGTCCATGCAGGATCGCGATGGCGAGCAGCAAGCCGACGAACGTCGCGATCGGCATGCTCACGATGGTCAGGAGCGCGGTCATCGCCGCGGCACGCGCGAGCGACCAGAGGACGAGCGACCAAGGCAGGCCATCCTCGGGTGGCGTGCCGATCGCTTCGGGAATCGTGGCGACGATGGGGCCGCGATCCGTGCCGAGTTCGCGCTGCGCATCGCTCCACAGTCCCCAGCGCTGCAGGATGCGACCAAGCGTGCCGTCGGCCCGCATGTCGGCGAGCGCAGCGTTGACGGCAGCGAGCAGGGCATCGTCCCCTCGGCGCACGACCACGGCATACACGCCCGGATCGAACGTGGCGTCGACCACGGCGAGCCGCGGATCGTGGCCTGCGAAGAACCGGGCGATGAAGGACTCTTGGAGGCAGGCATCGACCCGGCCAATCACGGTCTCCGTGAACGGCGCGAGCGAGTCGTCGTACTCGACGATGAGCGACGGTGGCACGCCGGCGGAGCGCAGGCTCTCGATGCTCGCTGACCCGTTGAGCACGGCGATCGGCCGTCCGGCAAGATCAGCGAGCGACGTGAATCGGTCGCGGTCCTCAGCCCGCACGACGAGCTGCTGCGCGTAGCGGAAGTACGGCGTTGAGAAGGCCACCACGCGCTCGCGGTCGGCGGTGACCTCGAAGCCATTGATGAGGAGGTCGCAGCGATCGGCCTCGAGGGCATCGATCAAGGCCAGCCAATCGGCGCTGAAGCGTTCAGCCCGCACGCCGAGCCGATGGGCGAGTTCCTCCGCGATCTCGACCTCGAAGCCGATGACGCGATCGGGGTCGGATGGATCCGGAAACGCGAAGGGCGCACCGCCGCTGATGTCGCAGCCCCAGCGCATGATGCCGCTGGCGCGCAGACGGGCCATTCCGTCATCGGCGGCTGCGGCCATGGTCGCCAGCAGGACGAGGAGGGGGGCAAGCACGCGCGGCACGTCGTTGATGCTACTGATCGTCGATGTCCGGTTGCATCCACGGGGCGCGGCCCGCGAAGCCGCTGCAATGCCTCGCCCACGCACCACGGGAGCCGATGCGCCACGAACCAGCCGAAGCTCCGCGACGGTGCATGCTGGGCGCGTCGTGGCGCAGGCCGAGTCGGCGGGGCGGGGCGATCGCGCCACGACGTGGGTGCTCGCACTGCCCGACCAGCTGACGCAGGACGTTGGCCCGCTCGCGCGGGATCCTCGTGCGGGCGTGATCATGGTCGAGAGCGATGAATGGATGTCGAGGCGGCCGTACCACCGGCAGCGCCTGGCGATGCTGCTCCTGAACGCACGCGAGTTTGCCGACGAGTGCCGCGCGGCCAGTCGGCCTGTGCACTGCGCGCGCGGGAGCGGCTCCATCATCGATCTCGTGCGGGCCGCGCACCGAGCGCTTGGGGCACCTGGTGCCTTCGTATGCATGCAGCCGGCCGAGCGCGAGATGCGCGCCGAGCTGGCGCCGCTGGTTGCCGAGGGCGTGGTGGCGCTCGTCCCGCATGAAGGGTGGATGACGACCGCCGAGGACTTCGGCCCGATGCCCAAAGGCGGCTGGCGGATGGATGCGTTCTATCGACGGGTCCGCAAGCGGCTGGGCATCATGGTGGATGCGGCGGGCCGGCCCGAGGGCGGTGCATGGTCGTTCGATGCGGAGAATCGAGAGCGATGGGATGGCGTGCCCGCGGCGCCGGAACCGCCGGGCTTTGCGATGACCGCTCGACGTGTCGAGGTCGAACGCGAGATCAACGAGCGCTTTGCGCACCATCCCGGGTCGGTCGATGTGTGCGCGCTGCCGGCCACGCTCAAGGACACGCACGTGCTCTGGTCGTGGGCGCTGCGTGACTGCCTGCCGCACTTCGGTCCCTTCGAGGACGCGATGAGCACGCGGAGCAGGGGCCTCTTCCATTCACGCATCTCGCCGGTGCTCAATGTGCTGCGCATCCTGCCGCACCGGCTCGTCGACGACGTGCTCAAGCTCGATGTGCCGCTGGCCTGCCGCGAGGGCTTCGTGCGGCAAGTCATCGGATGGCGCGAGTTCGTCCACCACGTGCACGATGCCACGGATGGTTTTCGCACGGGCTTGGGCCAGGCCGCGGGGCCGGTGGCGCAGGCTCCGGGCGACGGTGGATTCGCGCGATGGTCAGGCCGCGCGTGGCCTGCCGCTGCCAATGTGCCTGATGGCGTCGATGGCGGTGCGCGGCCATCGTGGGCGGCGCAGGCCGGCGGTGGATCCACCCCGCTGCCGCCGGCGTTCTGGGGAGCGCCGAGCGGGCTTCGATGCCTGGATGAGGTCGTCGAGGGCGTGTGGGCCGAGGCATGGAGCCACCACATCACGCGGCTCATGGTGCTCGGCAACATCGCGACGCTGCTGGACGTGGATCCGCGCGAACTCACGGATTGGTTCTGGGTGGCGTACATGGATGCCTGGGACTGGGTCGTCGAGCCGAACGTGCTCGGCATGGCCACCTACAGCGCGGGCGAAGTCATGACGACGAAGCCATACGTCTGCGGCAGTGCGTACGTGCGCAAGATGGGGGACTTCTGCGATGGTTGCCGCTTCACGCCGGGCTCGACCTGCCCGATCACGCCGATGTACTGGGCTTTCCTGAGCCGCCACGAGGCTTCCTTGAGGGAGAATCCCCGCATGAGCCTGGTCATGGGAAGCGTGCGCAAGCGTTCGGCGGAGCAGCGCCGTGGTGATGAGCGTGTGGCGTCGATCGTGCGCGAGCTCCTCGTGCATGGCAAGCCGATCACGGTGGAGGCGCTGCGGTGAGCCGCTTCACGCGCTCGAGTCCGATGCCCGCTTCGCGCGGCGACCTGGCCCACTGGCACATGCGCGAAGGTGCGCTGCAGCGCATGCTTCCGCCGTGGGAAGAGGTTGACGTGGTGAAGGCGCCGGTGCCCATGGTCGATGGTGCGATCGCCGAGTTCATCCTGCACAAGGGACTGCTGCCGATCCGCTGGATCGCCCGCCACGAGCAGGTCGATCCGGCGACGGGCTTCGTGGACATCCAGGTGCGCGGTCCGTTCCGTCGTTGGCGGCATCAGCACCGGTTCGAGGAGCGCGGTGCGGCGAGCGCGATCACCGATGACATCCAGTACGAGCTTCCCGTGCCGCCCATCGGCCCCATGGTGGGTGGCTGGCTGGTGCGTGGCGATCTTGAGCGTGCGTTCAGGTTCCGCCATCGCCGCCTCGCGAATGACCTGCATCGGCACCGTGAGTGTGCGGCGCTCTCGGGTCTGTGCGTGGGCATCACGGGCGCGAGTGGGTTGGTCGGCCGGCAGCTGCACGCGTTCCTCACGACCGGCGGCACGAGTGTGAAGCGACTCACGCGGGGCTCGGCGAGTGCCAGCCGTGGGGAGATCCAGTGGAATCCGGGTGGCGAGCGTGTCGCGACGGCGCCCTTTGAATCGCTCGACGCGATCGTGCACCTGGCCGGCGCGAACCTGGCCGATGAACGATGGACGCCTGCGCGCAAGCAGGTCCTCCGCGAGAGCCGGATCGCCGCCACGCGGCATCTCTGCACGCTGTTGGCGGGTTTGGAGCGCAAGCCGAAGGTGCTCGTCTGCATGAGCGGCATCGGGATCTACGGCACTGAGCACGGCCGGACCGTGGATGAGCGCGATCCAGCCGGCAGCGACTTCATCGCGCAGCTCGCCCGCGACTGGGAAGCGGCAGCGCAACCCGCGGTCGATGCAGGGATTCGCGTGGTCTTTCTTCGCGCAGGCATGGTGGTCACGGCCGCAGGTGGTGCGGTGGCGAAGATGCGCACGCCGTTTCTCTTCGGTGCCGGTGGGCCGATCGGGTCCGGCAAGCAGGGCATCTCGTGGATCGCGTCCGATGACCTCTTGGGCATGATCGCGACGGCGATCGTCGACGGTCGCTGGGCCGGACCGGTGAACGCCGTGGCACCGGAAGCGGTGGAGCAGCGGCAGTTCGCCAAGGCGCTCGGGCGCAGCCTGCGCCGGCCGGCGATCGCGCCCATGCCGGCGGCGGTAGTCCGCATGCTCTTTGGCGAGATGGGCGAGTCGTTGCTGCTGCGCGGTCAGTTCGCACAGCCCACGCGCGCCACCGAGCTTGGCTTCCGCTGGGATTTCCCGCTCCTGCAGGATGCCCTTGACTTCGAACTGGGACGCTCGTGATGGCACCATCGATCTGCTGGTTCTCGAACGATCTTCGGTTGGATGACCAGCCGTCGTGGCGCGCTGCATGCGAGCGCGGCGAACCGGTCATCGCGCTCTACGTCTGGGATCCCGAGGGCGAAGGGGACTGGGCGCCGGGCGGCGCGAGCCGCTGGTGGCTGCACAGGTCGTTGAGTGCACTCGATGCATCGATGCGTGCGCTTGGCGGGCAACTCGTGATCCGCTCGGGTCCTCGCGCTGCGGTGCTGCGCGCGATGGCCGCCGAGACTGGCGCCGACACGATCTATGCGAACGAGCGCTTCGAGCCCGCGGCACGGGCCTCGAATGCGGCGGCGCAGCGTGAACTCGCCAAGGCCGGCGTCGGCGTGGTCTGTGCCAACGGTTCGCTGCTCCACGATCCGTGGTCGCTCCGCACCGGGACCGGTGTGCCCTACAAGGTCTACACGCCATTCTCCAAGGCCTGGCGGGCACGGTGCCAGCTTGATGCTCCACGCGGTGCACCGCGCACGGTGCCCTGGTTCGGCGGCGCACTCGCGAGCGACTCGATCGAGTCGCTGGGCCTGCAGCCGTCGAAGCCGTGGGATGGCGCGTTCCACGCGCTGTGGACGCCCGGCGAGGTTGGCGCGAAGGAGCGCTTGAAGGCGTTCCTCGCGGGCGCAGTTGCGGGGTACGCGGACGGGCGGGACTTCCCGGCGCAGCCAGCAGCGAGTCGACTCAGTCCGCACGTGCATGCGGGTGAACTCTCTCCGCGGCGGATCTGGCACGAGGCCGAGCGCGCGGCCAGCGCGCAGCCTGCCTGGCGAGGCGCCATCGACAAGTTCCAGGCGGAGCTCCTCTGGCGCGACTTCGCTCACCACGTGCTGGCAAACTTTCCGCACACCGCCGAGCGCCCGCTGCAGCCGGCCTTCGAGGCGTTCCCATGGCACGATGACCGGCAGGCGCTTCGTCGCTCCCCTCACACCCACACTCTCGCACACTGTAGTATCACCTGACCCCAGTAATGC
>JASGCG010000314.1 GCA_030054235.1 Bacteroidia bacterium | reverse complement strand
TTGGCTTCGATGGCAAAGGTCGCTCGCTCGAGGGCATCGGCCAGCGATCCACCACCGGTGGTCGCGTCCTCGGGCAGCGTGAGTTCGCCGTCGAAGGTCAGCGTGAGCGGCGCGGCGGATCCGTCGGCGACGGCGAAGCGTGCGCGGCCGTTGGAGACCGTGGCGGTCGTGCCCGCGAAGCGCAGCTCGGCGCGCTCGAGCGTGACCGTCGGCGTGGCGAGCGTGGGCATCGCCTTGAGCCCGGCGAATCGCGCCCAGCCTTCGGGAACCCAGGCGCTGGGCAGATCGAGCGTGAGTTGCTCGAGCACGACTTGCGCCGTGATGCCCGCTCGCGGCGCGACCTGGACGCTGGCCGAACTGATCGCACCGCCCGGGTTGAGGTCGAGGACCGCCCGCAGCGAGGCGGGGAGCAGGGCGCGAAGCGTCGGCAAGGCCTCGAGTTGCTGCAGGTTCGCCACGAGGGCGCGGCTGCGCTGGTTCACGCTGCCGGAGAGCGCCGTCTGCAGGCCCTCGACGCGAAGGTCGAAACTCGTCCAGCCGGGTCGCTGCGCATCGGGTCCCAGCAGACCGGCGAAGCGCTGGGCCTGATCGATCTCGAGTTCGCCGTGCACGACCGTCGCCCTGCGGACATCGAGCGCGGTGATCTGTGCCTGCACCACCTCGACCGGCTGCGACTGACCGCTGCCGGGATCGGCGATCGGCTTGAGCGCGGCGACATTCAGGGCGCCTTCCTTCGTGGGATCCTCGACGATCGTCAGCTCCACGCCATCAGCGACCAGCGAGTTGAAGACGATGCGGCCCACGATCAGGCTGGGTACGTCGAGATCGGCCTCGAGCCGCGCGATCGAGGCGATGCGTGATCCGGGGCCCGACCAGTCGGGTGCATCCAGCGCGACTCCCTCAAGCCGCAGCGCGTCAGGTGCGGTCCATGTGAGTCGCGCGATGGACACTGGCCCGCCGAGCGCGTTCGAGAACGCACGTTCGAGCACGGTGCGGACGAGCGAGCCTTCCCAGATCGCGGCCACCGCGAGGATCGCCACGCACACCACGCTCGTGAGCACGGTCCGTCGCACGAGCCTGCGCCGAACGCGTCGCGCATGGCGGAGGAAGGGGTGCTTCGGTCGCCGACGGGCGCTCATGCATGGAGTGTACGGAACGGACACGGCAGAGCCGTATGCTTGATGCATGCACTCGAGCGAGGTCCAACCATGATGCCCCGGGCCGTCGTCACGGGCGGAACGCACCGCGTCGGGCGCGCGATCGCAGGGGCCTTGGCGGTGCGCGGCATGCATGTGCTGGTGACCACGCGGGACGCGGTGCGGGCGCGGTCCTTCGGATCGATTGCGTGCGGTGACGGCTCGATCACCGCGCTGCATGCCGACATCACGACGGACCAGGGCATGGCTGCCGTATGCGAGGCTGCCGGGGCGAGCCTGCGCACGCTCGTGCACAACGCGAGTTCCTACGAGTCCACGCCATTCGGTTCGATCGAACGATCCGCGATCGAGTCGTCGCTGGCCGTACATGCGACGGCTCCGCTGCTGCTGACGCAGGCGCTGCTGCCGGCACTGCGCCGGGCGAGGGAAGAGCACGGCGACGCATCGGTCGTGGCCATGCTCGACATTCACGCGATGGGGCGGCCTCGCGCGGGTCGCGCGGCCTACCTCCTGGGCAAGGCTGCGCTGCACGGTCTGGTGGAGTCGCTGGCCATCGATCTCGCACCTGCGGTGCGCGTGAACGGCGTGGCGCCGGGCGTGGTCGATTGGGACCAGCAGGCCGATGCAGCCGAGCGCGCCCGCTACGAAGCCCGCATTCCGCTGGCGCGCCCGGGCACGCCGGAGGATGCGGCCGAAGCCGTGTGCTGGCTCGCGCTCGAGGCGCGGTACGTCACCGGAACGGTCGTCAAGGTCGACGGTGGCCGCGCGCTGCCGTGATCAGCGGGCCGTGCGCACGCGGGCTTGATCATCTCGCGATCACGCTCGGCGCGAGATCGACGCCATCATGCATCGATCACGGTGCAGTCGGTGACCGCATGCTTTCGTCCAAGAGTCGTTGCAGGTCGTTCGCGATCGTGCCCTCGGGCTGCGCCACACGAGCGAGATCAACGCAGGCCCGTGCCCGTGCACGATCGCCCGCGCGCAGCCACAGTCGCCCTGCCTCGGAGGCGGCCAGCGCATCGTTGGGTGAGGCGAGTGCACAGTCGTTCCACGCACGTGCGGCGTCGGCCACCCGCCCAAGATCAAGCAGCGACAGAGCAAGTTCCTCGGTCGCGCCTCGTTGCAGGCGTTGCTCGGTGCCCATGGCCATCAGCACGTCGATGGCCTTGCCTGGTGCACCGGACTTCCGGAGCACTTTGCCCAGATTCACGGTCAGGCCAGCCTCCGACGGCGCCATCGCCACGGCGCTTTGCGCCAGCTCGATCGCCTCGTCGAATGCTCCAAGCTCGGCACGCAGGCTTGCCTGGGCGGCGACCGGCCATGGCGAGTCGGGCGCCAGTCGTTGGGCATCATCGAGCGCACGCCGGGCTTCCTCGAACTCGCGTCGCCGCAGGTGGACCAATCCCAGAAGCAATCGATCCTGCATCGACGATGGATCGAGGACCGCGGCGGCCTCGTAGCACTCGATGGCCCGTGCGGAGTCACCGACCATGTCGGCGGCCACGCCCTGCGATCGCCAGAGTCCAGCCTCGCGCGGCGCCATCGCGCATGCTTCCCGGTAGCGCTCAAGGGCCAGTTGTCGCCGAGGCAGGGGATCGAGACCACGCTCTGCATCGTGCGTGGCAGCCATGAGCAGCGCGCGCGCCTGCAGCTCCGCAGCGAGCGCGCTGTTCGGCTCGAGCTCACGGAGCCGGTCCGCCACGCGCATGGCCTCGTCAGGAAGCC
>JASGCG010000313.1 GCA_030054235.1 Bacteroidia bacterium | reverse complement strand
CGGCAGCTGCCACATCGATGGACGCATGGACCAGTTGGCTTGGGATCTCGGTGATCCATCAGGTGCACTGCGTGAGATCGACCAGGACTGCAATCTTGGCGGTGGTGGTTGCGATGCATGGCACCCCATGAAGGGCCCCCTCGTCACCCAGACCCTCCTTGGGCTCGCAGGCGATGCGCCCTTCCACTGGCGCGGGGACCGCGCGACCATCGCGGAGTTCGGGCACGCTGCCAGCTCGCTGCTCTCCCACCCCGAGGAATTCACGCCAAAGGAGATGGCGCAGCTCGAGGCGTACCTGTTCTCCATCTGGCGCATGCCGAACCCGAACCGGAACCTCGACGGCTCGCTCCGCACCTCGGTCATGGGTGGCAACGCGGTGGCGGGGCGCGACCTCTTCCTCACCGGCGTGCTCGCAGGCGGTGCCGACTGCGTGCTCTGCCACTCGAATGCGAAGGGCAGCTTCCCAAGCGTGCTGTCCCCCGCGTTCGCGCAGCAGCAGCAGAACGTCAAGATTCCACACCTGACGAACCTCCTCGAGAAGACGGGCTTTGAGAAGGCCTCCCAGGTGAACAACCGCGGCTTCGGCTACGAGCATGACGGGGCGATCGCGACGCTTGTCGAGTTCCTGGAGAATCCCGGGTTCGACGGATTCAACGCTCCAACGGGCGAGGTCATGCGGAAGGACGTGACGGCGTTCCTGATGTCCTTCGACGAGGGCACGCACTCGTCGGTGGGAGCACAGGTGACCCTTGGCGGGATTGCACCGGGCGCGCCCTCGCGCCGGGCGCAGTTCATGACGCTCGCCGATGCGGGTCTCGGCGAAGTCCTCGTACGCACCTCGTCGCCAGAAGGCTTCCGAAGCTATGCCTACATGCCGCTCACGGCCAGCGGGGCGCACATCCAGTCGGATGTCCTTGCCCAGACCACCACGCTCGCGGACCTCGACACGCTTGCCGGTCCGGGCACGACAGTGACCTACACCATGATGCCGACAGGCACGGGCATCGGCATGCTGGATCGGGATCGTGACGGCTTCCTTGATGGCGATGAACGCATCGGGTGCAGCGATCCATCGAACCCCGCCAGCACACCCATGTCGAGCTGCCGCTTCAACCTGTCCGGCGGTGACGGTTCCATCGATGGCAAGGACCTTGCCATCCTGCTCTCGAACTGGGGCGGCTCTGGCTTGGGCGACCTCGATTGCGATGGGATCATCGGCGGGGCCGATCTCTCGTTGCTGATCGGCGCCTGGGGCGAGTGCGGGTAGGCGGCCATCCTCAAGGGGATTCGAGCACCGGCGCGCACCTGGCCAGCGAAGCGCTTGGGGGCCTTGCGGTGCTTCGTGCGGTCCGGGGATGCGAGGTAGTCCTGGGCAGCCTTCACGCTGCTTTCGACGAAACCATCCTCGCCCGCGGTCCCGCGCCAGCACCGCACAAGCAGCGGTGCATTCGTGCAACCCTGCCGCGTCAGGTCAGCCGGCAGCGCCGCCGCATCCTTCGAATCGGCAGGAGCCGGCAGCGCCGCATGGGGCCGCCATGGTCGGCCACGCCCAGAGTGCCGGTTCTAGACTCACCGCCATGACTCCACACGAGGCAGCAACCGTGTCGCAGGACGCGGGGATCCGACGATGAACTCGATCCCTCCGCAGAAGCAGATGACCGGCATGCTTGGCCACCCGGTCGCCGAGAACCCGATCGACCGGATGTTCGATGCGGTGTACGCGCACCACGGGCTGCACTGGCAGTTCTGGAAGAACGACATCGCGAACGAGCGCGACCTGGCCCTCGCGGTCGCCGCGCTGCGGCCGCTCGGCTACCGCGGCATCTGCATCACGGTGCCGTGGAAGGTGGCGGTGATGCCGCACCTCGACGAACTCGACGATGACGTGCGAGCCATCGGCGCCGCCAACTACATCACCATCCGTGACGGCCGGCTGATCGGTCACAACAACGACGGCAAGGGCGTGGTGAAGGCCATCGCCAAGGTCGCCCCGCTGAAGGGGCAGCGCGTGGTGATGCTGGGGGCGGGCGGCGCGGGACGCGCCATGGCCATCGAGATCGCGTGGGCAGGCGCCGCGCACCTGACGCTGGTGACCCGGCGCGAGGAACAGGGCCGTGAGGTGGCCGAGCGCGTGCGCAAGGCGTCAGGCGTGCCCTGCGAGTGGCAGCCATGGGAATCACCCGTGCGCTTGCCACAGGGCACCACGATGCTCATGAACGCCACGCACCTCGGGTGCGCGCCAGGGCTCGAGCCCGTGCCGGTGGACTGGGGAACGGTTGCCACGGGCTGCCTGGCGGTCGACGTGATCACGAACCCACGGATCACGCCCTTCCTGCATGCCGCGCGCGAGCGCGGTTGCCCGGTGGTGGACGGGGTGGAGATGCTCGTGCAGCTCGCGATGCAGATCTTCGAGCAGTGGACGGGCATCCAGCCCGAGGAAGCTGTGTTCCAGCGAGCCGTCGCCGAGGCACTCGGCGAGTGACCGCAGTCGGCCGACCGCGGCTAGAAGTCGACGCATCACTCGAAACCGTTGCCTCCGCGGTTCTGATCGGCGCTCCCGGACCATGCGCCATGCGGGCACGGCGGAGCAGAGGTCACCACGCGATCAAGCCCGGACCATGAAAGCCCCAGCAAGGCACGCGCGACAGGCCGTCACCCCTGCTTCGGTCCCTTCGGCATCCCGGCGACCTTCCGAAGTTCGGCGACCACCGGATCGACCAGCGACTTCCCCTTCAGCTCGAGCTGCTCCTTGCCGTCGAAGGCCTTGAGCATCTGCGCAGCCCAGAGTTCACGGGCGGACTTCTCCTCGATCGCCCGTGCTCAGGCGCGCCAGGAGCGGCGCATTCGTGCAACCCTGCCGCGTCAGGTCGGCCAGCAGCGCCGCCG
>JASGCG010000312.1 GCA_030054235.1 Bacteroidia bacterium | reverse complement strand
ATCGGCAGCGCGCCGTCGCAGACCGCGCACGCGCTCACGCCGCCGCCCGTCTGGGCCAGGTGGAGCTCGTTCTTCAGCCCGAGCCAGTTCGCGGTGGCGCCGGTCGCGATGATGACCGAGTGCGTGCGGACGACCTTGCCGTCGCCGGTCTTCAGCGTGAAAGGGCGCTGCGAGAAGTCACAGTGCACGATGTCGTCACCGACCACACGCGTGCCGAAACGCTCGGCCTGCTCCTGGAACTTCTGCATCATCTCGGGGCCGGTCACGCCGTGCGGGAAGCCCGGGTAGTTCTCGACTTCGGTCGTCATCATGAGCTGGCCACCCGGCAGCACCGGTGCCGGATTCGACGCCGGCACGCCGACGTAGACGACCGGCGAAAGGCTTGCGCGCGCCGCGTAGATCGCAGCCGTCCAGCCTGCGGGACCGCTGCCGATGATGACCACCTTCTCGATGCCTTCGTGCATGGTGCTGTTCCTGTGCCGGCTTCAGGAGCCGAGCAATCCCTGCTCGCGCGCGAGTTCGCGCACGGGCGGCCAGATGAGGAGGTCGCCCTTGGAACCGTCGTCGGTGTGGGTGGCGGCCTCGTTGCTCTCGTGATCGATGCCCTTGGCGAAGATCAGGACGCCGGGCGCCTCGATGCGCCCCACCGCCGCATCGACGGCCTTGGGCTTGGCGACGGCGCGGTACTCGAAGCCCTTGTATCCCTTGTCATAGGGATCGAGGTTCATCTTGGTCTTCATGTAGTCGGCCTGGATCGCGATCTCGACCTTCTGCGGCCAACGCCCCTGGTCGGCGCGGTAGCGAGCCACCACCGCGGCGGCGAACGCCGTGCCGTTGGCATTGGCGATCAGAACGTTGCGGGCATCAAAGGCCTTGGTCAGGTCCTGCAGGAGCTTCGAGACCGCCGCGTACTTCACGGGATTGAGACGGCTCGTTTCGGTCGGCAACTCGAAGATCGGATTGCCATAGGGGCGCATGCGCCAACGGCGCCACCAGTCGTCGTAGATCGCCTGCAGCTTTTCTTCACTGGCTTCGCGGCTGCCATGGACTTCAGCGACGCGCTTCCACATCTTCTCTTCGCCAAAGCGCTGCATCGGACTTGCGTGGGCGGGGTCCGCGCCGAAGACGGACGCGAAGCGATCCGCGTCGGGCTGGCCTGCATCATCGAAGCCACGAGCCAGTTGCGCAGCAACGACCAAGCGATCTCCCTCGGGCAGGAGCAGGCGGCGCATGCGCTCGCTGTCGCCGGTCCCCAGGAATGGGTAGCCCTTGAGCGCAACGTCGCGCAGCACGGCTGCCGGCGCCTTGTCGCGATACCGCCAGAGCATGTCGCGCTGGATCGAGAGCGCCTGCGACAACTGCTCCATGCCGAAGAGCTTTTCCGCCAGGAGCGATTGGTCGCAGACCTGGCGCAGGAGCCGCAGGTACGCCACACCAAGTTCGAAGCCTTCCTTGAACTTGCCCTCATCACAGAGCCGGTACTGCTCCGCCGTGACGTACTGGCCGATCGTTCGAAGGGCCGGCAGGTAACCGACCTTCATGTTGACGAGGTGATCCCCGTCCCCGAGCATCACGGCGACGCCCTTGCCCTTGAGCCCCGCAGGGAGTGTCGCATCACCGTACGGCATGCCCCACGCGAGTGCCGACTGCGCCTGGATCAACGCCTTGCCCATCCCAGGGTTGGCCTTCGCCCAGTCGGCGAACTTGGACCAGTCCTTCATCCCGGGCCAGATCGCGTCCTGCCCGCAGCCGGCATCGGTGGCGCACGGCGGAGCGGGCATGGCGGCCCATGCCTCAAGGACCGGCTTCCAACTGAGCTTGTCGGCGCTGGCCTTGGCCAGGGTGCCGTTGAGTTGCTTGAGAAGGTCAGCACCATCCTGCGCGAAGGCGGCGGCGGGCGCGACGAGGCATGCGACGATGGCGAGGGCTCGAACCATGGTGAAGACTCCGGGTTCGAAGGCTAGCACGAAGGCCCGGCTGCCGCGGCGTGACCACTACACTCGACCCATGGCCGAGGCCCTGCCTGATCGCATCAATGTCCTGCTCGTCGGTTCCGGTGGTCGTGAGCACGCGCTCGCGTGGCGCATGCGCCGCTCGCGACGCTTGGGCGAACTCTGGTGCGAGAAGACCGCGAATGCGGGCATCCAGGCGCTGTGCAAGGCCTGCCCCGAAGAGGTTGCGGCCACGCGGAACTTCCACTTCCTGCAGTGGCTCGGCAAGGAACAGATCGGCCTCGTGGTGATCGGTCCCGAAGCTCCGCTCGACGCGGGGCTCGCCGATGCGATCGCCACCACCGGCGTGCCGGTGTTCGGACCGGTCCAGGCAGGCGCCCGCCTCGAGAGCGACAAGGCCTTCGCCAAGGACCTCATGCGGCAGGCGAGCGTGCCCACGGCCGAAGGCAAGTCGTTCACGTCCATGGATGCTGCGCTGCATTACGTGCTTGCGCGCGACCAGCCCATGGTCGTGAAGGCCGCCGGACTGTGTGCAGGCAAGGGCGTAGTCGTGTGCGACAGAGGCGGCGAGGCCGCTGCGGTCATCCGTCGCATGATGGGTGCCAAGGAGTTCGGCGATGCCGGCGCGAAGATCGTCGTCGAGGAGAAGCTCGACGGGCAGGAGCTTTCTGTGCTTGCACTCGTCGATGGCAGCACCATCAGCCTTCTCGAACCATGCCAGGATCACAAGCAGGTTGGTGAGGGCGACACGGGCGCCAACACAGGCGGCATGGGCGCGTACTGCCCCACCCCACTGGCCGACGACACCACCATGGATGCCGTCGTGCGCGATGTGCTCGTGCCGACGGTCGACGCACTCAAGCGCGATGGCATCCCTTTCCGGGGCGTGTTGTACGCCGGCTTGATGCTCACGCCTGCTGGCCCGAAGGTGCTCGAGTTCAACACTCG
>JASGCG010000311.1 GCA_030054235.1 Bacteroidia bacterium | reverse complement strand
CTTCCTCGCTCGACGGACCATGCTGCGTGGTGTGGGGGCCACGATCGCGCTGCCGTTCCTTGACGCGATGCTGCCGCGCGGGATCGGCCCGGCCGCGCACGCCGCGACGGCGACTGCACTTGCGCCCAAGCAGGCTCGCGCGATCTTCGTCTTCTTTCCCAACGGCGTGAACCCCGCCTCGTGGCGCCCGCAGATCGCGGCGAACGGCACCTGGTCGCCGTCGCCCGCGCTGGCACCGCTTGAATCGATGCGTCGCGAGATCACGGTGCACACGGGGCTTCGTCATCGGCACGCCGAAGCCAATGGTGACGGCCCCGGCGATCACGCGCGCAGTGCGGCGTGCTTCCTCACCGGCATGCAACCGAAGAAGACCGCCGGCGATGACATTCGCGCGGGGCAATCGGTCGACCAGGCGATCGCCGATGCGCTCGAACGCTCGGGTGCATCCACGCGATTCCGCTCGCTCGAGCTCGGCACCGAGCCGGCGATGACCGCTGGCAACTGCGACAGCGGTTACTCCTGCGCCTACAGCGCGAACATTTCGTGGAAGGGCGAGAGCCTGCCCAACGGCAAGGAAACCGATGCCAAGGCCGCGTTCGACCGGCTCTTCGGTCGTGTGGGCCAGACTCCCGAGCAAGCTGCCGCGCAGGCGCGCTCGCGCCGCTCGATCCTGGACGGTGCGCTCGCGCAAGCCAAGCGCATCGCGGGCACGGTGGGTCGCGATGATCGTGCCCGCCTTGATGAGTACATGGACGCCGTGCGCGGGCTTGAGCAGCGCGTGGCCGAGGATGCCGCATCGCAGCTCGATGCGGATCGCATTCCTGATTTCGCCGGTGGCCCGATGGATCTTGCGCGCCGCACGGATCTGCTCTCGCAGGTGCTCGCGCTGGCGTTGCAGACCGACTCCACGCGCGTGGCCACGTTCATGCTCGCCAACGAAGGCTCGAACCGTCCGTACGCCGAGGTCGGCGTGACGCAGGGACACCACGATGTCTCGCACCACGGCAACGATCCGGCGAAGATGGAGGCCTTCACGCGGATCACGGCCTTCCACAGCGAACGCTTCGCCGCGCTCCTGCGTGCGCTGGATGCGTGCAAGGAAGGCAGCCGCTCCGTGCTCGACACGACCGTGGTGCTCTACGGCGGCGCGATCACCGATGGCAACGTGCACAACCACGCCGACCTGCCGATCCTGGTCGCCGGCGGCTCGGCACTCGGGCTCAAGGGCGGCCGCGTGATCGCTCACGCGGCCGACACGCCGCTCTGCAACCTGCATCGAGGCATCGCCGACAAGGTCGGCGCCAAGCTCGATGCGTTCGGCGACTCGACGGGGACGGCGGAGCTGGCGTGATGACTCGTGTGCAGCGACCGATGGCCCGGTCCTGGCGGACGGTTGTGTTGCTCGTGACGGCGGTCGGCGTAGCCGCGCACGCGCAAACCGGGACCACCACGCCGGAGCAGAGCCCGCAGGTGTCCAACTGCCCACCGATGCCTGCACCGATCACGGTGGGCGCTGCGGTCGATGTCTTCGTTGGTGGAACCGGGCCGAACCCCGTCTACCGCATCCCGGCGATCACGAAGGCCGGAACGCGCGTGCTCGCCTTCGCCGAAGGTCGCGCAGCGCTCGGCGACATCGGTACGAATGACTTGGTCCTGGCGACCAACGATGACGGCGGCCTCACGTGGTCGGCGCCTCGCACGGTGCTCGATCTCGCTGATCGCTCCATCAACAACCCATGCGTGGTCACGCTGCACGCGGGCGAACACGCAGGTCGGGTGCTCGTGATCGTGCAGAGCTATCCAGCCGACACGCACGAGCACAAGCAGGCCACGGGCTTGGATGGCCCGGGCGTCTGTCGCGTGCACCTGCTCACAAGCGATGATGCCGGGGCGACGTGGAGTGAACCGCGCGATGTGACGGCGAGCATGCGCCGAGCCGAGGCGCCGACCGTGGCGAGCGGCCCGGGCGCGGCGATCCAGTTGCGTGAGGGTGCGCATGCCGGGCGCATCGTGGTGCCGTTCAACCAAGGGCCGTACGGCCAGTGGACCGTGTACACGTGCTTCAGCGACGATGGTGGTGCGACGTGGTCGATGGGTGCGGTCGCCCCGGGCGGAGCACCTGCATACGCCAATGAAGTGCAGGTCGCCGAGGTGCAGGGCGGCGAGCTGGTCCTGAATGCCCGCAGTTTCCACGGCGCTAAACAACGACTAGCCGCGCGCTCGAAGGATGGCGGCGCGACATGGTCCATGCTCGCGCCGATCGAGTCGCTTCCGGATCCCTGCTGTCAAGCGGGGCTGTTGTCAGTCGCTGTGGGCTCGCGCCCCGTGCTGGTGTTCACTGGGTGCGACAGCACCACGGCGCGCACCAATGGCACGCTCTGGATCTCGCTTGACGAGGGTGCGAGCTGGTCGATCAAGCAGCCGCTCACGACCGGATTCTTCGCCTACAGCGCGCCGGTCGATCTGGGCGGCGGCCGCGTGGGCGTGCTGGCCGAGACCGACGACTTCCGCCGCATCCGATTCATCCCGGTATCGCTGGCGATTCCTGCGCGGTGACGCAACCAGCGATGAACGCCGGATCGCTCTTTCTGGCTCTTGCGTGATCCGCTCTTGAGCGGTGTGTATCGGTCGGTCACAATGCCACGCATGCGGCTGATCTCGCGCAAGCTCTGGCGTGCGTTCCACGAACTCGACGCGTTCGATGACGACAACTGCCGCGAGTTCATGGTCCGTGCGCGGTCCGGCACGATCCGGAAGGTGTCGTGGTTCGTGATGCAGGGCATCATGGCGATCGCGGCTCCGGTCGTTGCGTTCCTCGTGGTGGGCGACATTGCCCTGCGGAACCGTTTCGGGCCACCCGTGAACGACTGGGTCACGGCGATGGGCATGCGACTGCAGTTGGGA
>JASGCG010000310.1 GCA_030054235.1 Bacteroidia bacterium | reverse complement strand
TCTACGTCCTCGTGCCGCAGCAGCTGGCGTTCGCGACCACCGACTCAGGGCTCGTCTGGGATTGGCTCTCGGAGATGACCAACCTGCCCCACCCGGGGCTGTACTCCTACGCACCGAGCATGCACGTGGCGGGCGTGATCGCGATCGGGCTGTTCTTCGCACCGCGTCTCAGCCGCGCTGGCACCACGGCCCTGTGGACTTGGTGCGTCGCGGTCATCGCCAGCACGTGGATGGTGCAGGAGCACCACCTCGCGGACATCGCCTCGGGCATCGCGCTTGCCCTCGTGATCCGGCCGCGAACGGTTGCCTCGTCCCCCGTTGGTCCTACCATGTCAGCGTGAGGAAGATCGTCTCCGCCACTGCCCTCGCGCTGACCTGCGCGGCCGCCTTCGCCGACGGCACCGACGCCGCGACGGCCAAGGGGGCAACGTCCGACAGCTCGCACGGCGACGGCACCCACCACGCCCCGCGCACGATCGATCTCGAGAAGGCTCGCGAGTGGTGGTCGTACCGGCCCATCGCCGACACGGCACCGCCAACCGTGCGCGACACAGCGTGGCCCCGCAACGACATCGATCGCTTCATCCTGGCCCGGCTCGAAGCCGACGGCCTCGCACCTGCACCGGAAGCCGGCCGAATCGCGCTGATCCGCCGCGCGACCTACGACCTCACCGGCCTGCCGCCCACGCCCGCCGAGGTCGATGCCTTCCTGGCCGACACCGACCCACAGGCGTGGGAGCACGTGATCGAGCGGCTGCTCGCCAGTCCGCACTACGGTGAGCGCTGGGGCCGTCACTGGCTCGACCTCGTGCGCTACGCCGACACCAACGGCTTCGAGCGCGACAGCGACAAGCCAGGCACCTGGCGCTACCGCGACTGGGTCATCGGCGCGATGAACCTGGACAAGCCCTATGACCGCTTCATCACGGAGCAGCTCGCCGGCGATGAACTCGCCGACCGGGACTTCTCCACGATGGTCGCCACCGGCTACTACCGGCTCGGCATGTGGGACGACGAGGTCCCCGACCTCAAGCAGGCGCTGGCCGACGACATGGACGGCATCGTCGACATCACCGCACGCACGATGCTCGGCGTCGGGCTCGGCTGCGCACGCTGCCACGACCACAAGGGCGATCCGATCCCGCAGCGCGACTACTACGCCTTCAGTGCCTTCTTCGCCGGCGTGCGTCCGTACAAGTCGTACGCGGGCAACAGCATCGAAGCCCGCAACGTCACGCGCTCGATCGATCCCGAGTTCGGGCGCCGCGACCTCGAAGCCGAACGCATCGCCTACCGCGAGCGCCGCGCATCGCTCGTCGAGTCGCTGCTGGCGATCGAAGCCGCCGCGGGCGTGCTGCCGCCGGCCAACGGTTCCTCGGGCACCGCGCCCGATCGTGCTCCGACCGAAGGCCTCGTGGCGCACTACGCGTTCGAGACCGAGGCCACCGCTCCCGAAGCCGATCGCGCGGTCGTTCGATCGACGGTGCCTGGCCCCGTGGCGAAGGTCAAGGACCTGCGCTGGGGCGAGCGCGGCCGCTTCGGACTCGGCGGCACGTTCGATGGCGGCGACGATCGCGTGCTGCTGGACCGTCCGGTCGCCGATGACTTCACGATCTCCGCGTGGTTCCGCACCGATCGCGTCGCGGCCGGCGATGATGGCGACCCGCGCTGGTTCCTGGGCTCGGGCATCGTCGATGGCGAAGTTCCCGGCATCGTGGATGACTTCGGCATCTCGATGATCGGCAACGGCATCGTCGCTGCAGGCATCGGCAATCCCGAGACGTTCCTGAACAGTTCGCCGGGTCACAACGATGGCCAGTGGCATCACGTCGCACTCACGCGAGATCGCGCGAGCGGATCGGTCGTGCTGTACCTCGATGGCGTCGAGGTGGATCGCGCGACCGGCAGTACGCGCCGACTGGACAGCCCAGCGCAGCTCGTGATCGGCGGCATGCTCCCGGGCGGCGGGCCCTACAGCGGCCAGATCGACGAGGTGCGGATCCACCAGCGCGTGCTCGGCGCCGACGAGGTGCTGTCGGCCGCGACGGGCATCGGTCCTGCCTCGACGAAAGAGGCGATCGCCGCGACGGGCCGCTCCGACGATGCGCAGCGCTGGGCCACCGCCCGCACCGAACTCGTGGCCCTGCGACCACCGGCCGCGCGCGGCGAGGTCGTGCTCTCGGTCTCGGAGGTCGGGCTCGAGCCTGCGCCGGTCCATGTGCTCACGCGTGGCAGCCCGCACGCACCAGCGGAGCGCGTCGAGCCCGGGGTGCCTGCCGTGCTGGCCACCTTCCCCCATCCGGCTCCTTCAGTGGCGCATGGCGAGTCGACCGGCCGCCGCACCGCGCTCGCCGCGTGGATCACCGATCCGCGCAATCGCCTCGCGTCGCGCGTCGCCGCGAATCGGCTCTGGCAGCATCACTTCGGCGTGGGCATCGTGCCCAGCAGCAACGACTTCGGCCGGCTCGGTGACAAGCCCACGCATCCGGAACTCCTCGACTGGCTCGCACGGCGCCTGATGGCGGATGGCTGGAGTCTCAAGGCGATGCATCGGCTGATGATGACGAGCGCGACCTATCGCATGGCGTGCGTCCCTGGCGATGACGCGCTCGCGAAGGACCCCGGCAACGAGCGGCTCTCGCGCTTCCGCCTGCGCCGCCTCTCGGCCGAGGAACTCCGCGACAGCCTGCTCGCCGCCAACGGCACGATCAACCTCGAACTCGGTGGCCCGGGCGTGCGCCCGCCGCTGCCTGAAGAAGTGCTCGCCACGAGCAGCCGTCCTCATGACGTCTGGCCGCTGACCCCCGAACCGAGCTGGACCCGCAGAAGCGTGTACATGCACCAGAAGCGCTCGATCCAGGATCCGCTGCTGGCCGTGTTCGACCAGGCCGACATCGACAATCCCTG
>JASGCG010000309.1 GCA_030054235.1 Bacteroidia bacterium | reverse complement strand
CGGCTTGGCGGCAGCAGCCTTCGCGGCCTTGGGAGTTCGCGCGATCTTGATCCCCTTCAGGCTCAGGGTTCGCACGCGACGCCCGCTGATCATGAACAGGCCGGGCTGCAGCGACGCCTTCTTGGAGGGTTGCGCGGGCGCCGCCGCGGCCTGCACGGCGGCAGCTGCCACCGAGACCGCATTGGCGTAATCGATCTTCTTCTTCGGAGTCTTGTCAGCGTTTTCCGCGCCCGGCTTCTTCTTCGGCTTGGGCTTGGCGATCACCGGTGGCGGCGCACCCTTGCTGCGCTTGGGTGGCGTGGGTGGCGGCCCAAAGAGTGGCGGAAGGATGCCACGACGCTTCGGCGGCGGCGGCGGTGGCGCTTCGGTGATCTTGCCGATGTGCGTGGGCTTGACGCCCGCGGTTCCAGCCGCAGCGGGTGCCTTTGCCGGTGCGGGCTTTGCCTTCGGCGCATCGGGTGCAGGCTTCGCTGCAGGTTTCGTCACACCCTTGACCGTTGCACCAGCCGAAGACTTGGCCGAGGACTGGGCCGATGGTTTGGCCGCGGGCTTCGCGGCAGGCTTAGAGCCAGACTTGCCGACGGGCTTGGACGGAGCTTTGGAACCGGCCTTGGATGCGGGCTTGGCTGCGGCCTTGGCCGCGCTCGCTGGCTTCTTGGTCGGTCCGTTCTTGGATGCCCCGTTCTTCTTGGCCACGTGGAGTGCTCCTGGGACGACGGTCTATGGCTCATAATCAGGCCATTCCACGGCGGAATGGTCCAATTTCGACCGAGAACACCTCGATTTCGACGAAACTGCAGCGCATTTTACCACCATCTTCGCCTGATGGCAACCCGACCGCGGGTTGGGCGAGGTCCGCCGCGTGCTCAGACGCGCAGGGTCGCCCGAGCGGCCAGTGCGGACACCGACGGATCAACTCGACCGCACGCTGCCCATGCGCCGGAACTTCTCGAAGCGAAGGTTGACGAGCGTGTCCGGATCGACGCGCGACAGGTCGCGCAATTGATCGATGATCCAACCCTGAAGCGCCTCGCTGGCCGCTCGCGGATCGCGATGCGCGCCGCCGGCGGGCTCCGGCACGATGGCATCGATGATGCCGTTGGCAAGATTCTGGCGTGCCGTCAGCGAGAGCGCCTGCGCAGCCAGCGTGTTGGTCTTCTCGTTGGCTTCCTTCCAGAGGATGGCCGCGCAGCCTTCGGGGCTGATGACTGAGTACCACGCATGCTCCATCATCGCGACCCGGTCGGCAACGGCGATGCCGAGCGCGCCGCCAGAACCACCCTCGCCGATCACGACGCTCACGATCGGCGTGCGCAACCGGCTCATCTCGCGAAGGTTGACCGCGATGGCCTCGGCCTGTCCGCGCTGCTCGCTCTCGATGCCCGGATACGCGCCAGGCGTGTCGACGAGCGTGACGATCGGCAGCTTGAATTTCTCGGCAAACTGCATCTTCAGCAGCGCCTTGCGGTACCCGTCGGGATTGGCGCAGCCGAACCGGCAACGGATCCGCTCCGCGGTAGAGCGCCCCTTCTGGTGACCGATCACCATGACCTTGAATGGCCCGATGCGGGCGAGCCCCGTCACGATGGCAGGATCGTCAGCGCACTGGCGGTCGCCATGCAGCTGCACGAAGTCGCGGCACATCGCATCCACGTGATCCAGGGTCTGCGGGCGCGCGGGGTGCCGCGCCACCCGGACCGTCTGCCAGGCGGTGAGGCCGCCGTACGTCTTGGTCAGGAGCGTGTCGCGCGTGGAACGAAGCGTGGCAAGCTCTTCTGCAAAACGAGGTGCGGACGGGTTCGCCTCGAGCGCGTCGATCTGCTTCTCGATCTCGACGACGGGCTGCTCGAAGTCCAGCACGTAACTGCCGCTGTAGCCGGCCTTGGCCATGGTCGCGAATCGTAGCGCGACCGCCGCGATACCGTGCACGCATGGCTACCACGCTTGCGGTCGCGGGATTCGGGAACATGGGCGGAGCGATCATCCGCGGCATGCTGGCGGCCGGTCGCGTGCAGCCGGATCATGTGCTGGCCTTCGATCCTGACGTTCGCTGCAGCACCGAGGCCAAGCGGCTCGGCCTTCGCGTCGCGAGCTCGGCGGCCGCGCTGTCGGACGCCTCGACGCTCCTCATCGCGGTCAAGCCCCAGCGCTACCGCGACCTGGCCGAACAGCTGGGCACCCTGCCCCGGCCCACGCTGGTGATCAGCGTCATGGCCGGGATCACGATGCACGCGATGACCGGCACGCTCGGTCGCCACGCGCGCATCGCGCGGGTGATGCCCAACACGCCGGCCCGCATCGGTGCAGGCATGTCGACGGTCGCGTTCGGCGACTCCTGCACCGCGGCCGACCGAGAGGAGGTCGTGGCCATGTTCGAGACCGTCGGACTCGTCCACCGGATCGATGAGTCGCTCATGGATGCTGCGACCGCGGTCTGCGGCAGTGGACCTGCCTACATCTTCCACCTGGCCGAGCACATGATGCGCGGGGCGCGCGAAGCGGGCTTCGATCCGAGCACGGCCGACCTGCTTGTCCGCCAGACGATCCTTGGCGCCGCAGAGCTCCTGCGCCACTCCTCCGACGATCCCGCCGAGCTCCGACGGGCGGTCACGAGTCCAGCGGGAACGACGGCTGCAGCGCTCGCCGTGCTGGATGCTGCCGGTGCGGGCGAGGCGATGGTTCGGGCAATCGTCGCCGCGCGGGATCGCGGCCGCGAACTCTCCGAGGGCGCTTGACGCTCTTGCTCAGAAGTCGCGCCGGCGGAAGATCCAGACGCACGACACCAGCACGGCAACCTCGAACAGGAGGCTCGTGCCGATCGTCCACCAGAGCGACCTGCTGACCGCCTGGCGATCGACTTCGTCACGCACCTCGCGGGCGCGCACGCGATTGGATCCGAAGACGCCTTC
>JASGCG010000308.1 GCA_030054235.1 Bacteroidia bacterium | reverse complement strand
CCTCCGGCCGATGCCTTCGAAGCCTTCCCCCCGGATCTCGGTCAAGCCATCCTCGGCCGGCAGCGGCGTCTGGTGCGATGAGCCGGTGGCGGCGGGTTGCACGGTGCTTGAGTTCGATGGCGCCGTTCGGACGACCCCTGCGCGCTACAGCGTGCAAGTCGGTGCCGATGCGCACATCCACCCTGACGACAGCGCGGTGATGACGCAGGATCCCTCGCGGTTCCGGTGGCGCTTCCTGAATCATTCGTGCGCGCCGACGTGCCGTGTCGAGGGTCGGCGGCTGGTGGCCCTGCGCGACCTCGCAGCGGGCGAGGAACTGACCTTCGATTACAACGCGACGGAGTGGTCGATGGCGGAGCCGTTCACGTGCCTGTGCGGTGCGTGCGGCGGCTCGGTGGTGCGAGGTTTCGCGCACCTCGATGCAGTGGCGCGCGCGCAACGATCGGGCTGGATCGCGGAGCACCTCCTCGAGCGCATGGCCCATGCCGACGCTTGATGCGATCTTCGCTGCATCGGTCGCGCAGCATCGCGACCGCCTGGCGATCGATGTCCCCGCGGGGCGCGGCCGCCCTGCCGCGCGCATGACCTACGCGGAGCTCGATGCACGCGCTGCAGGGGTGCGAGCGGCCATCGATCGGGCCGTGGGTGCACACGCCACGGGCGGCAGCGCGGATCAGCAGATTGTGGTCGTGGTGCTGCCGCGCGACGGCGTCGACGTGTACGCCGCGCAGCTGGGCATCGTGCGTGGCGGGCGCGCGTGGTGCTGCTTGGATCCGGTCCATCCCGATGGACACCTTGCCTCGGTGATCGCGAGCGTCGAGCCGGTGCTGGTCATCACCGATCATCGACATGCCGATCGCTTGCGTGGCGTGGTGGGGTCGATTCCCGTGCTCGATGCACAGGCGATCGAGGCCACGGCCGATGCCGAGCCACCTTGCTCGTCATCCGATGGCTTGGCCTACGTCATCTCGACGAGCGGGACGACCGGTGCGCCCAAGGGCGTGATGGTGCGGCACGCGTCGATCGCGGCGCTCGTCGAAGCCGATCGCGCCCGATTCGGTCTTGGCCCCAGCGATCGCGTCGCGCAGTGCTCGAGCAATGCCTACGACAGTTCGATCGAGGAGACATGGATGGCGCTCGCGGTGGGTGCCACGCTCGTCCCGGTCGACGACGAGGTGGTGCGATCCGGGCCTGACCTGCCGGCGTGGCTTCGGGCGCAGGGGATCACGGTCTTCTGCCCGCCGCCCACGTTGCTTCGGGCGATGGGGGTCGAGGAGCCCGCGAGGGAACTGCCCGCGCTGCGACTGGTGTATGTCGGCGGCGAGCCGTTGCCGCAAGACCTCAGTGACCTGTGGAGCGCAACGCTCTGGCTCGAGAATGGCTACGGCCCGACCGAATGCACCGTCACCTGCACGCGCGGACGCATGCAGCCGGGTGTGCCCGTGCACCTTGGCGATGCGGTGCCCGGGAGCCACGCCATCATCGTGCGGGAGGACGGCACGGAGACGATCGACGGCGAGGAAGGTGAACTCTGGATGGCGGGGCAGTGCCTTGCCGACGGCTATCTGCGGCAGCCGGCGCTGACGGACGAGCGCTTCGTCGTCGATCCGCGCCGCGGCCGCGTCTACCGGACCGGCGACCTCGTGCGTCGATCGCATGGTGCGATCGAGTACCTGGGTCGGATCGATGCGCAGGTGAAGGTGCGCGGCCACCGCGTCGAGCTCGGCGCGGTCGAGGCACGCCTGGCCAGAGCGCCCGGCGTGCGCGAGGCGGCGTGTGCGCTGGTGGGCGAGGGCAGTGGCGCGCGGCTCGCCGGCATCGTGGTCGGCGAGGCCATCGATGTGGAAGCCGTGCTCGCGCATGCGCGGCGGCACCTTCCGCCAACGATGGTGCCTGCCTACCTGCTGGTGGCGCCGTCGCTCCCGAGGATGGTCAGCGGCAAGATCGATCGGCGTGCGGTCGCCGGCCTCCTCACGACATCCTCGGCGGACACGTCGACGTGGGATGACCAGGCTCGCGATCCATCGCGATCGATGGCCGAGCGTGTCGCTGCATGCGCAGCGGCGGCCGTCGGTGCACGTGAGTTGCCAAGCCAGACGCGGCACTTCTTCGAGGATCTCGGCGGCGATTCGCTGCGCGCCGTGGATCTGGTGCTGCGCATCCGACGGTCCATCGGCCTCGAGGCCACGGTGCGCATGGTGTACGACGAGCCGACGATCGCTGGCTTGGCGAAGTGTGTGCAGGGTGCCACGGCAGCAGCGCGGGCCGAGCCCCACGCCCTTGCGGTCGTGCCGATGCGCAGCAAGCTCACCGCCTGGATCGTGCAGGGCTTGTCGCTTGGACTTGGGGCAGCGCTCGCCGGCACTGTGGGTTCGTGGCTCGCCTTCCGGGGCGTGCCCGCGGTCGTCGAGTCGGTGGGCGTGATCGGCGCGGCCATGATGGCACCGATGGCGTGGGGCATGGCGCGACTCGCGTGGTTCCCTGCATCGATCGCGTGCACGCTGATCGCGAAGCGCGCGCTCATCGGGCGCTATGAGCCCGGATGGGTTCCCGCGTGGAGCGGCCGCCATGTGCGCGAGTGGATCGTTGAGCAGATCGGCAGCACGATTCCGTGGTCGATCGCCGAGGGCACCGCGCTGACCGCGTGGGGACTGCGTCGACTCGGCGCGCGCGTGGGGCGACATGTGCACGTGCATCGCGGCGTGAATGTGCTGCGCGGCGGATGGGACCTGCTGGAGTTCGGTGACGGCGTCACGCTCTGCCAAGACGCGGCGGTCCTGGTGTCGAGGATCGATCGCGGGGGCGTCGAGCATGGGCGCGTGTCCATCGGTGACGGCGCAACGATCGGCGTGCGAGCAACGGTCGAGCCCGGCGTGATGATCGGTGCCGGAGCTGAACTTGCGCCGCTCACGACG
>JASGCG010000307.1 GCA_030054235.1 Bacteroidia bacterium | reverse complement strand
GCGCTCGCCGCGGCGATCCATCAGGTCCGGGGCCCCGAACCGTGGGCGATCGCGATCGACCCCGCCGACCTGAATGGCTGGCTCGCCCAGCGGTGGCGCCCGTGGGCCGAGTTCGCTCGTGACGCGATCCCCGACGACCTCCGAAGCCAACCGCTCGAGCACGCAGCGCTGGCCATCGATTGCGAGGGCTCGTTGCTGGTCATGCTCTCCCGGCAGGGGCGGATCGACTGGTGCAGGCTTGAGGTCGTCGGCGATCCCGGTGCGATCGGGCTCGAGGTCACGAGCGTGGGGGCCGGTGCGCTGCCACTGCCGGCAATCGTTGCGGGTGGGCTCGCGGGCGACCTTGAGCACCTGGGCGAAGGACTGCCCACGATGAACCTGTCCGATGGCCGATCGGTCCGCCTGCTCGACCTGGCCTTCCAGGACGGCACCATCGTCCTGCAGTGCCGCACCGATCCCGCGTCTCCGTGACCAAGCCGGGCGACCGACTGCGCCGCTAGACTTCCGGCCCCATGCCGCAGATCACGATCAACGGGAAGCCGATGGAGTTCCAGAAGGGCCAGACCATCCTGCAGGTCGCCCTGGCGAACGAGGAAGAGATCCCGCACTACTGCTACCACGACTCGTTGTCGATCCCGGCCAACTGCCGCATCTGCCTCGCCGAGATCTGGCAGCCCAACCCCAAGACCGGCAAGCTCGAATCGACCGGCCGCCTGAGCCCCACCTGCCACACGCACGCGGCCGAGGGCATGGTCGTCTACACCGACAGCGACAAGGCCAAGGCCAACCAGAAGGCCGTGATGGAGTACCTGCTCATCAACCACCCGGTCGACTGCGCGATCTGCGACCAAGCGGGCGAGTGCGGGCTGCAGGACTACTCGCACGAGTACGGCCGCGGCGAGAGCCGCTTCGTCGAGGAGAAGATCAAGAACCCCAAGAAGCAGGTCGGCCCGAACATCCTGCTCTACAGCGACCGGTGCATCATGTGCACGCGCTGCGTGCGCTTCACGCGCGAGGTGACCCAGACCAACGAGCTCATGGTCGAAGGCCGCGGCGGCACCGAGATGATCGATGTCTTCCCGGGCATGGCGCTCGACAACGAGCTCGCCAGCAACGTCATCGACCTCTGCCCGGTGGGTGCGCTGCTCGACAAGGACTTCCTCTTCCAGCAGCGCGTCTGGTTCCTCACCAAGACGCCGTCGATCGACGGCATCACCTCGAGCGGCGACAACATCAGCGTCGAGCACAACGACGGCCGCGTGTACCGCATCAAGCCGCGCCGCAACGCCGCCGTGAACCAGTGGTGGATCACCGACGAAGTGCGCTACGGCTGGAAGTTCGTGCACCGCGAGGATCGACTCTCGCTGCCGATGCTGAAGGGCCAGCCTGCCGGTGATGCCGCGCACGCCGCTCAAGCCTGGACGACCGCGATCGAAGCCGCCGGCGCGGCGCTCGCGCAGGGCGCCGCTGCGGGTCGACTCGCGCTGCTCGTGAGCCCGATGCTTTCCTGCGAGGACGCCTACCTGCTCGCGCATGCCGTGCTGGCGCACGATGCCAACGCGGTGCTCGGCGTCGGTCCGGTCCCGGTCGATGGCCAGGACAAGACCTTCCCCAACGGCTTCGTCGTGCGTGCCGAGAAGGCTCCCAACGCGCGGGGCGTGCGCATGGCGCTCGAGGCCGTGGCGTCGTCGTTCGCCGGCCGCTCGGCCGCAGCCGTGCACGACGCCGCAGGTTGGTGCGCTGCCGTGCAATCGGCGGGCGCAAAGGCCTGCCTGGTCACCGGCAACTATCCCAGCGCCTGGCAGTCCGACGAACTCGTGCGTGCCGTGAGCGGCCGTGCGCTCGTCCTCATCGACACGCTGCCGGACCGGCTCACGAACGCTGCCGACGTCATGCTGCCCTCGTGCACGTGGGTCGAGAAGGCCGGCTCGTTCGTCAACGCGAACGGCCTGCTGCAGGGCTTCAAGGCCGCGATCGCACCGCTGGACTTCGCGCGCAGCGAGTCGCAGATCGCGCTCGAGCTCGATGCCCACCGTCGCCACGCGCGCGGTGCCGCGTTCGCAGTCGCCACGGTGCGTGCCGAGATGGCGCGGACCAAGGGGCTCGAGGGCTTCACGGCCGACATCGATCCGGTGACGAAGGTCGCGACCGTGCAGGCCGACATGGAGCTGGTGGCGCTCTGACGCCGCCGGCTTCCCGATGGATCCGATGAGCCCATCCCGCGGTCGCGGCGTTGCCGCGCGGCTGTCCGACGTGCGCGAGGTCTGGTCGCTGGCGTGGCCGACGGTGGTCACGATGACCTCGTACACCATGATGCAGTTCGTCGACAGCCTGATGGTGGCGCAGGTCGGCATGGTGGAACTGGCGGCACAGGGCAACGGCGGCGTATGGAGTTGGGCGCCGATGTCGTTCCTCGTCGGCGTGATCACGCTGGTGAACACGTACGTGAGCCAGTCGCTGGGCGCCAAGCGTCTGCACGATGCGGCGAGCTACGCGTGGAGCGGGCTGTGGATCGCTGTGGCCAGCTGGCTGGTGCTCCTTCTGCCGCTGGCGCTGTTCGGGCTGCCCGCACTCTTCGGTGCGATGGGGCACGAGCCGCGCGTGGAGGAGCTGGAGACGCAGTACGCGGGGATCCTCGTAGGCGGCGGATTGGCGACACTCGCCGGAAAGGCGATGTCGAACTTCTTCTTCGGCATCCACCGACCGAAGGTGGTGACCGTTGCCGCGATCCTTGGCAACATCGTCAACGTCATCGGCAACTTCATCCTCATCTACGGGGAACGCGGACTGCCGAGCCTTGGCCTGCCGGGGATCCCGGGTACGCAGGCGTATGGCGTCGCCGGCGCCGCGATCGCGACCGTGATCGGAACCTTGGTCGAGTTCCTCGTGCCGTTCTTGGTGTTCCTGGGCCCGAA
>JASGCG010000306.1 GCA_030054235.1 Bacteroidia bacterium | reverse complement strand
CTGGTGACCTGCGTCGCGCAGGGTCTTCTCGCGCCGAGCGAGTTCGAGGTCGGTCTCGACCATCATCGCTGCGAGCTGTTCGACGGTGGTCTTGGGCGTCCAGCCGAGTTTCGTGCGAGCCTTCGTGCAATCGCCGAGCAGCTGCTCGACCTCGGCGGGTCGGAAGTACCGCGGATCGATCTCGACGTGGTCTCGGTAATCCAGTCCGACGTGCCCGAAGCAGAGTTCGCAGAACTGGCGGACGCTGATCATCTTGCCGGTGGAGACCACGTAATCATCAGGCTTCTCCTGCTGGAGCATGAGCCACATGGCTTCGACGTAGTCCCCGGCGTAGCCCCAGTCGCGCAAGGCATCGAGGTTGCCCAGGAAGAGCTTCTTCTGCATGCCGAGCTTGATGCGCCCGACGGCGCGCGTGATCTTGCGCGTGACGAAGGTCTCGCCGCGGCGCGGGCTCTCGTGGTTGAAGAGGATGCCGCAGCTCGCGTGCATGCCATAGCTCTCGCGGTAGTTCACGGTGATCCAGTGACCGAAGACCTTGGCGCAGCCGTAGGGTGACCGAGGCCAGAATGGCGTGGTCTCCCGTTGCGGGACTTCCTGGACCTGCCCGTACATCTCGCTCGAACTGGCTTGGTAGAACCGTACGGGCCGCGACGAGGCGACTTGGAAGTTCCTGACGGCCTCCAAGATCCGCAGGGTCCCCGTCGCGACGATGTCGGCCGTGTAGATCGGCTGGTCGAAGCTCACGCGCACGTGGCTCTGGGCACCGAGGTTGTAGACCTCGTCTGGCTGGATCCGCTCGAGCAGCCGATCGATCCCGCTGCCGTCGGACAGGTCGCCGTAGTGCAACTTGAGCCGTGCACCCGAGAGATGCGGGTCCTGGTAGATATGGTCGATGCGATCCGTGTTGAAGGTACTTGCGCGGCGGATGATGCCGTGGACCTCGTAGCCCTTCGACAGAAGCAGTTCCGCGAGGTAGGAACCGTCTTGCCCAGTGATGCCGGTGATGAGTGCGCGCTTCATGAGTTCTCCGGGTGATCGAATCCTAGTGTTCGGCGATTCACGCGAATCAGGTGAGTGTCCGTCCTCAAATTCTCGCTGATTGGTTATCCGGTACATCTCAAGGATCATGAACGCACAGGAACTTGCCGAGATCTCGTGTCGCGTGCGGCGGGTGGGCGATCGCATCCAGCCGTTGCTCGATCCTCATCCTGGGCTCGCCGCACGCAACGCACACGCGCACCTTTGGCTGGGGATCAAGGTGCGCTTCGGCGAGTCGTGGCGAACCCGCGCCACGCATGCCGGGGTCTGCGCCTTCGTCGACTGGATCGAGGCGAATCCCAACGCCGACTACGAGGCCTTCCCGGGGCCGATCGAGCTCGCTGAACCCGAACAGGGGCTCTTTGGCGCGCTTGATGATGCATGACCCGCTCGATCAGCGCAGTTTTCTGACCCCGATCCTTCGGACGACCTTGGCGCGGCCCGGATGTCGCGCCACACTCCCATGATGCCCATGGTCATGCCTGTCCTGCTCGCCGTGATGTCCGGCTGGAGCACGTCTGCCTCCGCCCCGACGCTCCTGGCTGGCGGCACCGGCGAGCAGGTGCAGCCGAAGCTCGCGTGGGATGGTCGCGGCATGCTGGCCTTGAGTTGGTACGACGCCCCGTCGGGCTACGACGTCATGGTGCGTCAGCTCACGACGGATGGCGACTTCACCTGGCCTGCGGCGACGATGGCCATGAACAACTCGTTCAGCAGCACCCAGGACTACCAGCTCTTCCGCGGAGCGCCCTGGGCAGTGGCGAGCCAGCAGGGGAGCACGTCACCGGTGGCGGCCGTCGCCTCGCTCAACGCCGATGGCACGCTCGCCTGGACCAAGATCGTCAGCGCATCCACGGCCAGCGCGCCGAAGGGCAACCGGGCCGACGATGGCTTCCTGTGGAGCGCGTGGGTCGAAGGGTCGAACACGCGCGTGCAGCGCCTCGCGCAAGCCGATGGTGGCTTCACCTTCTCGGCGCCGATCCAGATTGGCACCACCGGCTCAGCCTTCGCGGCCGACGTCGAACCATCGCTCTCGGGATCGGGCGTGGTCGTTTCGACCGTGCGTTACACGACCTTCAGCGGTCCGAAGGTCCTTTGGGCCAACCTCATCAACCCGGATGGCTCGCAGCCGTGGGGCACGATCGGCAGGCAGGTGTTCTCGAACGGCAGCCTGCAGTTCGGGAACTTCCCCGAGTTCCAGCGCGTGCCGTCGCTCGGCCATCTCTTCGCGTACTACAAGACGTCGCCCCTGCAGTCCTACGTGCAGGTGCTTGATGCGCAGGGCAATCGCCTCTTCGGGACCGAGGGGTTCGGCGTGACGGCGGACACCGCGCGCGAGCGCACCAATCCCGCGGCCGTGTCGGATGGGACCTACGTCTATGTGTGTTGGATCGAGCACACGCCCAACTCAAGCATCTACGGGGTGTACGGGCAGTGCTTCGATGTCGCGACCGGCACGCGGCAGTGGGGCGCAGCGGGCTTGCCGCTTGCCGCACTCGAGACGGTCTACTCCTACTCAGGCGCCGTTGCGCACCTTCGCCCGGAAGGCGTGGTGTTCGGCTGGGTCCGCTCGACGGCTTTCGGTCAGGACACTGTCGAGGCCATGTGCGTGAACTCAGGTGGTGCGACCGTCTGGAACCGACGCCCCGTCGCGACCAACGTGAGCCCAAAGGGAAGGATGCAAGCCTACGGTGTGCCATATGGCACGATTCTTCTCTGGGAGGATGGCATCACGCAGGGCTCCTCGGACATCCGCGGCATGCGCATCGGTTCGGATGGATCGCTCGGCCCTGCGCTGCGTCCTTCGCCTGATCTGAATGGCGATGGAACGATCGACGGCGCTGACCTGGGCGCCTTGCTGACGGCATGGTCCGGAG
>JASGCG010000305.1 GCA_030054235.1 Bacteroidia bacterium | reverse complement strand
CGCCGGCCGGAAACGGATCGACCTACTCGCTCTCGAGCGACAGGTGGTCACAGGGCGACTACTACCAGATCGCGTTCTCGACAGTGGGCTACGAGTCCATCTCAGTCGAATGGGACCAGACCCGATCCGGCACGGGTCCGTCTGAGTTCCGCGTCGATTTCAGCGTCGACGGAGGGAATTCGTTCACGACCGCACTCAGCTACTCGGTCATCCAGGCGGGAGCCGTCCTGTCGGGCACGAACGCGTGGAGCTCATCCAGTGCTCGACAGCCTCAGTTCACGCTTTCGACTCCCTTGCTTGTGGGCGCAAGCGATTCCTCCGTCATCCTTCGGTTCATCGCAACCGGCCTCAACCTCGGTGCCGGCACCAACCGCATCGACAACATCAGCGTGACGGGCAACGCGATCGTTCCGGCGCCTGGCGCGGCAGCACTGCTCGGCCTCGCGGGTCTCGCCGCGCGCCGTCGTCGTTAAGCACAGCGCACGCATCCGCTCGGCGCAGCTTCAGTGAAAGCGCCGTTCCCTCACCTCAAGTCCCCCTCGCGCGGCCCGATCCCGCGAGGGGTTTTGTTTTTCAAGCACGCATCTTCGGAGATAGATCCCGCGCGCAGCTCGATGCCAGCGTGACGCCCTCCGCTCACAAAGCAAAGGAGCACGCGTGCCAAAGGCGACCGTGCTCCCGAGCGCAGTGAGCGGAGAGGGAGGGATTCGAACCCCTACCCCACCCTGACCGCCTCGCGGTACACGCTTGCGTGGAGCTGCGCCGTGCGGTGCGGGCTCGACGCGTAGCCGCCTGAGAGCGTGATCGTGACGGGCAGGCCCGCCCCGCGCAGCAGCGACAGGGCCAGGCGGTCGCGCTCGGCGAGCCCCGCCTCGGTCAAGGCAAGCCGACCGAAGCGATCCCCCGCCACCACGTCCACGCCCGCGAGGAGGAACGCCAGATCCGCACGCGCGGCCTCGATCGCCCGCGGCAGGTGCTCAGCCAGCAGCCGCAGATACGCCTCATCGCGTGTGCCATCGTCGAGCGGCACATCCAGCGAGCTCGGCGGCTTGATGAGCGGGAAGTTCCGCGCACCATGCATGCTGAAGGTGAAGACCCGATCGTCGTCGGCGAAGAGCGCGGCGTTGGCGTTGCCGTGGTGCACGTCAAGGTCCACCACCAGCACGCGGCTCGCCTCGCCAGTCGACTGCAGATGCCGCACGGCCACGCCCACGTCGTTGATGACGCAGTAGCCCTCGCCGCCATCCCAGAGCGCGTGGTGCGTGCCGCCGGCAAGGTTGCCGCCGAGCCCATCCTCGAGCGCGAAGCGCGCCGCGTTCAGCGTGCCCTGCGTGGCCAGGCGGCTGCGGCGCACGAGTGCCGGGCTCCACGGCAGGCCGAGCCGACGGACCTGCTGCTCCGTGAGCGATCCGTCACGCAATGCGGCCAGGTATGCGAGAGCGTGGGCCCCTGCCAGCAGCTCCCACTCGGCCTCGTGCGGAGCCACGACCTCGTGTGTCCTCACGATCCCCTGCGACACGAGGATCGCGTGCAGCTCGCTGAACTTGCGCATCGGGAACGCATGCCCGGGAGGCAGTTCGACGACGTAGCCCGGGTGGTACGAGACGCGCATGCGCACACGTTAGGTGCGCGCAGGCCGTTCGGGCCACGAGTGCCGATGCGCTGGCCATGCGCACCGACATGCCTGGCATGGGGGACGCATGCAGACGCCACGCGAGCCGCAGCGCCGCCCAATGAAAAACGCGAGGCCGCACTCATGGCCTCGCGTTCGGTTGGGCATGTTCGGCCGCGGGTCGCGGCCAGTGATCACTTGGCCGGGATCGTCAGGCTCTGGCCAGCCTTGAGCGAGCCATCGGAACCGATCGAGTTGGCCTCGCGGATGCGATCGACGTTGGCCTTGGTCGCGGTGCCGTATTCGGCCTTGGCGATCTTCCAGAGCGTGTCACCGTTCTTGACGGTGTAGCGACGACCGGTCGTGCCGGTCGACTTGCTGCCGCCCTTCTTCGCCGGTGCCGGCGAGCCACGCGTTGCACCGCGGGTCGACTTGCCAGCAGCAGCAATCTGCTCACCAGCGGGAAGCTGGTCAGCGGCGGGCAGCTTGAGAGCGGTGCCAACCTTGAGGTTGTTGGGGTTGACACCGGGGTTGGCATCACGGATGGCCGTCCAGGCGGACTCGCGACCGTAGGTCTTCTTGGCGATGCCACCAAGGGTGTCGCCCGAAGCCACGGTGTAGGTCGAGGTCGCGGCGACAGGAGCAGCGGGCTCGACCGGAAGGGTCGTGGCCGGGGCGAGGCCATCGGGACCAACGCCACCGTTCGTGACGACCGGCGCGGTCGGGTCGGTCGGGGTGGTGCTCGATGCCAGCGCAGGGTCAACAGCCGGCTGGTTGAAGATGTCGATCTCGGTCCCGGCGGGCGGAGCGATCACTTCGATCGCGGCACCTTCTGGGGTCGAGGGGCCGAGCACGATCGTCTCAGGGAACGCCGCATCGGTCGGGCTCTGGGTGCCCAGACCACCGTCGGCGGTCAGCCCGCCACTCGACAGATCCCCAGTGGGGTTCGGCGAGGGCGCGGTGAGAGTGAAGTAAACGCCAGTTCCGACAAAGAGAACCAGCAGGAAAGCCAACGCAATCTTCGTACCACGGGCCATGACAATGCTCCTTCCGTGAAGCGGGTGTCTGGGAATATCGGCAGCGTCCTGCTGCCGGGCTCAGATATTATTGAACATTCTTCGGGCGCGCCACATAGCACAGCGGCGCCGCAATCAGCACCGAGCTGGCCGTACCCGCAATGAGCCCGACCAGGAAGGTGTAGGCGAACGGCCGGATGCCGGTACCGCCGAGCCAGAACAGGATCAGTGCCGTGGCCAGGGTCGCGCCGCCGGTGAGCACCGTACGGCTGAAGGTCTGGTTGATGGCAT
>JASGCG010000304.1 GCA_030054235.1 Bacteroidia bacterium | reverse complement strand
CGCTTGTTGAGGTGCAGCCAGTATGCGATCCGGTCGGCGCGGGTGTGGGTCGGGTGGGTGTACGCCCAGTGCTGGAACGCGTCGATCGTGGCGATCCACGGCAGCAGCGTGGCCAGGCCCTCGAGCAGTTCGCGGCGATGGCGACCGGCATCCTGCTCGGAGTAGAAGTGGCCCAGGTGCGGGAACGTGAGCAGCTCCATGCTCATCGAGGCGACCTCGGCGAACTCGATCGGGCTGCCGCGGTAGGCCAGCAGCGGATCGTGCGAGCAGAGCATGCTGTGGAAGGCATGCCCAGCCTCGTGCACCATCGTGACGAGGTCGCGCTGCATGCCCGCTGCATTCATGAAGATGAACGGCTTGCGGCTGGCCTGGCGCTGGTACTGGTAGCCGCCGGGCTGCTTGCCCTGCCGGCTCTCGAGGTCCAGACATTCGCCGGATCGCATCGAGTCGAAGAGCGGACCGAGGCCACCGCCCATGTCGTGGAAGACGCGGCTGCAGCGGTCCACGAGTTCGTCGGCAGTCTCGAACGGGCGCAGGGCCGAGCGACCGAGGACGTCGACCTTGAGGTCCCACGGACGGAGCGTGTCGAGCTTCAGCGCCGCGCGGCGCTCCTCGTTGAGCTGGCGCATCAGGGGCACGCAGACCTGCTCGCACGCGGCGTGGAAGCGCTCGCAGTCGGCGGGCGTGTAGTCGAAGCGATGCATGCGCTGGTGCTGGAAGTCGCGGTAGTTGTCGAAGCCCGCGTTGAGCGCCATGCGGTGACGCTGCGCGACGAGGCGGTCGTAGATGCCGTCGATCGCCTCGGCATCCTGCAGCCGGCGGTCGGCGACGGCGCGCCAGCTGGCCTCGCGCACGCTGCGGTCGGTCACCTCGAGGTAGCGCGCCATCTGCGGCAGCGTCTGCTTCTTCCCGTCGAACTCGACCGCCATGGCGCCGGAGATCTGGCTGTACTGCTGCTCGAGCTTGGTGCACTCGGTCTGGATCTCGACGTTCTCGGGTCGGAACAGCTTGACTTCCTGGCGCAGGCCGCGCAGCAGCACGCCGTAGCGCTGCTGGTCGAGGTCCTTGGCGAACGGGCACTCGACGATGCGTCGGTCGAGCTCGAAGCCGATGCGCTTGAGGTGCGGATCGACGTCCTGCACGAAGTCGAGGAAGGCCTTGCGGCGCGGCTCGCTCTCGGTGTCGCAGGTCATCGCGATGTAGAGGTTCGCCTCGGTCTCGGCGACCATCGCATCGAGATCACTGCGGTCGAGCAGCAGCCGCTCGAGGCACCCGGCGCATTTCAGCGGGCGTTCGATGAGCGCTCGATACAGCGGCTCGAGCTGGGGCCACGACGAGGCGTCGAGTCCGGCGGGGACGAAGGTGCTCGGTGCGGAAGCCGCGGTGCTGCAAGGGGTCGTCATGGTGTTCGATTCCGAAGCGGCGAAGTGTACGCAGCCCGGCCTTCGAACCCTGCGCGCGTTATGCGCAGGTGCGGCGCGCGGGCGGCGGGTTGCGAACGCTTCCGCCGGGGCCTCCGACCTGCGTCGCCACGGCCTTCACGGCGGCCTCGTTCGCGACCGCGTGAGCCACGTGCTCGGCATGGATCGGATCGTCGCAGACGAGGAAGAGGCTGCTCCCGCTCCCGCAGACGTGCACCGGCAGCTGCGTGACCTCGGCGATCTCGTCCATCGCTCGGCGTACCGCTTCGCTCGATTCACGCGCCGGCGCCGCGAGGTCATTGAAGGGTTCGTGCGCGCGCAGGCGATCGCGCGCGGCCAGGCCGAGGACGCGAGCGTGCTCGGGGTCGCCGGCATCGGGTCGCAGCGCATCGAACAAGCGGTACACCGTCGGGGTCGGGCAATGCGCCTCAGGGAAGCACAGCACCACATGCACCTGCGGGACATCCGGCAGGGCATCGACGCGTTCTCCGACGCCTGACACGATCGCCGAGCCGCCCTCGACGAGGAAGGCGACGTCACTGCCGAGACCAGCAGCGATCGATCGAAGCTGGTCACTGCCGAGCCTGAGGTCGAAGAGTTCATCGAGGCCGCGCAGGACCGCGGCTGCGTTGCTGCTGCCGCCGCCGAGACCGCCACCCACTGGGATGCGCTTTTCGACGCGCACGCGAACCGGCAGCTGCCGCCCGACGGCACGTTCGATCGCGGCATGCGCCTTCCACGAGAGATCGCTGCGCAGCGGCCAATCAAGGTCCGGCGTGTGCGGCGCATCGGCCGCCCAGACGTTGGCGAAAAGCGAACTGCTTCCCGGATCGCGCCGGCGCAGGTAGATCGAGTCGCCCCAACCGAGCGTGACCATCCATGACGACAGCGGGTGGAGCCCATCGGGGCGCGGTGCGCCCACGCTCAACGCCAGGTTGAGCTTTGCGGGAGCGTGCACGAGCAGATCGTCTTCCATGGAATGCAGCATGGTAGGCCCTACACTTCACGGCCCATGCTCTGGCAACCACCGCTGCCCGAACGCTATCGATCGATGGACGAGGCCGCGCTCGCGGCGGCCATCACCGTCCGTCGAGCCGAGCTCGGCACGCGCGTCCTGATCCTTGGTCACCACTACCAGCAGGATGCGGTCGTGCAGCATGCGGACCTCACGGGGGACAGCCTGAAGCTCTCGCAGATGGCCGCCGTCGAGGCGCGCCGTCGCGGCAGCGAGTCGCTCATCTTCTGCGGCGTGCACTTCATGGCCGAGACGGCCGACATCGTCACGGACGGCGCCGTCAACGTGATCCTGCCGGACCTCGGTGCCGGCTGCAGCATGGCCGACATGGCCGCGTGGGACGACACGGTCGCGTGCTGGGAGGCGATCACGGCGGTGCATGCCGGCGAGCGCGTGCGGGTGATCCCGATCACCTACGTCAACAGCTCGGCGGCCATCAAGGCGTTCGTCGGACAGCATGGTGGTGCATGCTGCACGAGCAGCAACGCCCATCTGGA
>JASGCG010000303.1 GCA_030054235.1 Bacteroidia bacterium | reverse complement strand
CGCGCACGACAGCTACAAGGATTTCCCGGAATACCGCTACTTCACCAAGCAGGACGACACGCGCATCCTCAAGCAACGCATGCGCCGCGTGACCGACACCAGCATCCCCGAGGACGAGGCGTTCCGCGCCGTCGAGAAGATCCTGGTGCCGATGTGGAAGCGTGCGCATGACCGCGGCGAGCGTCGCTTCTGGCACGAGTACTTCTACGAACTCATCCTCAAGCTGCCGAAGTCCGCCTTCGAGGGCAACCCGCAGGACTGCTGGCTGCTCGCGGCCGCCAAGGCCAACCTGCCCATGGTCGTGCCGGGCCATGAGGACTCGACCTTCGGCAACATCTTCGCGTCGCACGTGAAGTTCGGCGACTTCAGCGCATCGATCGTCAAGAGCGGCATCGAATACATGGCTCGCTTCTACGACGACTACGCCGTGCTCTCGAAGGGCAAGGGCGTCGGCTTCTTCCAGATCGGCGGCGGCATCGCCGGCGACTTCCCGATCTGCGTCGTGCCGAGCATCAAGTACGACCTGCAGGCTCCCGTGAAGCCCTGGGCCTACTTCTGCCAGATCAGCGACTCGACCACGAGCTACGGCTCGTACTCGGGCGCCACGCCCAACGAGAAGATCACCTGGGACAAGCTCACCGAGCGCACGCCCATGTTCGTGATCGAGTCGGATGCCACCATCGTGGCGCCGCTCATGCTGCAGGCCCTGATGGAAGCGAAGACGAGCCCGAAGGCTGCCACCGCGCTCATCAAGGCCAGCCGCGCCGAGACGAAGCGCCATCTGGCCAAGCGATGACGTGACCCCGCGGCGTGAGCCGGGTTCTAGTGACCACCGGCGCTCGCGCCAGTCAGGTCGACGCCGACCACGCTCACCGTGATGCGGCGATTGGGGGCGTCTTCGACGAATCCTGCGATCGCCTCACGGACATCCTGGTCGACCGGCTCCCCGTGGGCATCGAAGGTCAGGCGCGCACCATCGGGCACCTTGGCGAAGGCCTCGACCAGGGCCGGCTTGATGATGAACGTGCCGTTGCGACAAAGCCTGAGCGTGATGGTCCCGTCCGCGTGATCAGTTCGCTCGATGCTGGCCTTGGCCTGCTTGCGAAGCGCCACGATGACTCCGACGACGATCCCGACGATCACGCCCTTGAGGAGATCGGTGGCGAGCACGGCAGCGATCGTGATGAGGAACGGCACGAGCTGATCGAGACCCAGCCGCCGCTGCTCGGCGAACAGCGATGGCTTGGCAAGATTGAGGCCCACCTGGACCAGTACCGCTGCAAGGCATGCCTGCGGGATGTGATTGAGGACATGAGGCAGGAAGAGCACGCAGCCCAGGAGCAGCAGCGCATGCATGACCGCCGACAGGCGCTCGCGAGCGCCGGCCGCCACGTTCGCGCCGCTGCGCACGATGACCGCAGTCACAGGCAGCCCGCCAAGCGCACCGCTGAGCGCGTTGCCGACACCCTGCGCGACGAGCTCACGATCCGGCGGCGTGCGCCGTTTGAGGGGATCGAGCCGATCGACAGCCTGGCACGACAGAAGCGTCTCGATGCTTGCCACCACGGCGATCGTCGCCGCCGCGATCCACACGGCTGATGAACCCAGGACCGACCAGTCAGGCAGCGGCAGCGCGGCACGCAGTCCATCGAAGCCGCCGGTCGGAACGTTCACGAACTGGTCGGTACCGAGCTGCCAACGCTCGCCGTTGAGCAGCGTCGCACCTAGCGAGGCAGCGACGACGACGATCAGTGCCGGTGGCACCAACGCCAGCCGCGCAAGCGGCGTGTGCTTCCAGCCCATCAGGATCGCAAGCGACGCAAGGCCGATCACCGTCGCGCCGGTGTGCATCGAGCCGGGAATCGAGCCAAGCCCGCCCGAGGCCCCGAAGACGACTGGCAGCTGCTTCAGCGTAATGGTGATGCCGATCGCCGCCAGCATGCCCTTGACCACCGAGCCCGGCACGAGTGCGGAGAACTTGCCGGTGCGCAGCAATCCGAGCACGACCTGCATCGCCCCCGCCAGTGCGACGGCCGTCATGAACGCGTTGATGCCGCCGAGGCGCTCGATTTCGAAGAGCACGATGGCGATCAGCCCGGCTGCCGGGCCTGACACCGAGAGCGGCGAGCGACTGATGAGCGGGATCGCCATGCCGCCGACGATGCCCGCGACCAGGCCCGACACGGGCGGCACGCCGCACGCGACCGCGATGCCCAGGCACAGCGGCAGCGCCACGAGGAAGACGACGATGCCGGCGAGCATGTCCTGCCGCGGGTAGGCGAAGAGTCCGGTGCGATGCATCGCCTGAAGGCTAGCGACCCGGTGCAGGTCGAAGAGGTCGGCCCCGGGCGCGCAGACCGCCGTTCGGCACCTGGTGGCAAGGTGACCATCGGGGGCAGGCCGGCAGCGCCGCGGCGGGCTGCCTTTCGACGACGGGAGTGCAAGCACATTCCGAAACTTCGATGGACCCGGCAGCCTTCATTCCGGGGACTTTCCCGGATGCGACCGAACCCGCCGGCCGGACCGGGGCGTCTGATGATGCATGTCCATGCTGCGCGTGTCCGCGAAGGCTGATTGTGCTTCGATCCTGGTGGCATTCGTCCTGGGCGCCGTTGGTATGCCTGCGGCAGCGGCGTTCGAGTCACCATGGTCCATCGCACCCATCGAGCCCGCCACGCTCGAAGACGTCTCGCGCGTGCTGTGGTGGAACGAATCGATCGGCGTCGTCTTCGGTTCACGAGGTACCAGCGGACCCGAGCAACCGACCGTCGATTCGGTCCACGTCGGCAGCGCCTGGCGACTGCCGCTGGAGCGTGGCATCGATCTCACCCTGCGCAGCGAACTCGTCGGCACACGGACCTCGGTCGAAGCGTGGCGCTCGGGCGCCACGTGGTCGAATAGACTGTTCTAACTTTACGTATTAATTTGTTCCTCACATACCACAGCATGTA
>JASGCG010000302.1 GCA_030054235.1 Bacteroidia bacterium | reverse complement strand
GCCGCGACCGCGAGCCCGAGGCCGTGGCCGGGCCGGCGCTCCGTCCGCAGCAGCTCGCGGAGTACATCGGGCAGCCTGACCTGAAGGAGCGGCTGTCGATCGCCATCGATGCCGCGCGTGCCCGCACGGCGCCCATGGAGCATGTGCTGCTGCACGGCCCGCCCGGGCTGGGCAAGACCACGCTTGCGCACGTGATCGCCAACGAGATGGGCAGCCGTGCCTACGTGACGAGCGGTCCGGCGCTGACGAAGGCGGCGGACCTCATCGGCACGCTCACGAAGATGGAGGAGCGTGACGTGCTCTTCATCGACGAGATCCATCGTCTTCCCGCGGCCGTCGAGGAGTACATCTATCCGGCCATGGAGGACTTCCGCATCGACTTCACGGTCGACAGCGGGATGCATGCGCGCGTGGTGACGGTGGCGCTCAAGCCGTTCACGCTCATCGGCGCGACCACGCGGCCCGGCCTGCTCACGCAAGCGCTGCGCAATCGCTTCGGCATCGCGCACCATCTGGGCTTCTATGGCGTGGCGGAGCTCGTCGAGATCCTGCGCCGCGCAGCCGGCCTGCAGGGCATGCGCGGCATTCCCGAGGGTGCGCTCGATCGCTTGGCCGGGCGCAGCCGCGGAACGCCTCGCATCGCGCTGCGCTTGCTGCGTCGCGTGCGCGACTTTGCGCAGGTGCGCCGCGGCGGCACGCTCGACCTGGCAGCCGTCGACGAGGCGCTGGAGCTCGAGGGCATCGATGCCCTTGGGCTTGATGCGCTGGACCGCGCGTATGTGCAGGCCCTTGCGGGCGTGTACGGCTGCGGTCCCGCCGGCGTGGAAGCGATCGCCGCAAGCATGGGCGAGGATGCCGGCACGCTCGAGGACGTCGTCGAGCCGTATCTCTTGCAGCTGGGCTTCGTGGCGCGCACGCGGCAGGGGCGGCGCCTGACCAAGGCAGCCTGTGACCATGTCGGTGCGGCATGGAAGGGGCCGGCTGACGGCGGGCTTTTCGAAGGCTGACCTCCCGGCGGGGTGGCGTGCCACCCGCTCAAGCCGCGGTGCCTTGGAGAACCAGCCGATCGTTCAGCGGCCGCCGAGCGAGGAGTTCTGGGCGAAGGCCGAGTTCAGGGCTGAGCCGAGATCGGCACTGTTGCCGCCGAGCGAGACGCCGAGGCCGAAGGAATAGGCATCGGTGATCAGGTCGTAGCCACCGTTGATCGTGACCGCGAAGTCGGGGAACTGCCGCGTGATCGAGCCGGTGGCGCTGCGGAAGGTCTCGGCAAGGAAGTCGTACTGGCCCGCGAGCGCGATGTTGTAGTTCTCGCTGACCCGGTACTGCATGCCGCCCTGCAGCAGTTCGTCATCGGGATAGAGCCCGGTGTCGTCGAAGGTGTTGACGTAGCGGTACTCGGTGTACCACGTGACCGCGGGCGACTGCGTGATGCGGAAGCCGACGGAGCCCTGCGCAAGGTCGTCGCCCTGGCTGTCGCGATCCTCGAGCATCCACGTCACCATGCCGTAGAGACCGAGCGCATCGCCGAGCGCCCACGTGCCGTTGCCGTAGAGGTGATCGCCCCACTGGCTGTACTCGGGTCGCCACGCGTAGAAGCTGGGCAAGGGGCTCTGGAAGTTCTTGAGGCCGAACGTGTCGCCTGGCGTGGTGGTGCGCTGCAGGTCGTTGCTGCGGTCATCGACGACGACCCCTGCATCGACCGTGACCCAATCGACGCTCTGCCAGTTGCCGGGGCCGCCGCGCATGGTCTGCAGCCGCTGGTCCAGGCCGGCCTGGCCGACCGCGCCGCCCGACCAGCCTTCCCACTCCTGGTCGTAGATGGGGTAGTTCGTGAGGTCGTTCGAATCCCAGCCGTACCACGCCGTGCCGTAGGGCTTGATGACGTGGCGCAGCCGCTCGAGGTCGAGCAGCCGGCTGCGCACGGTGTCGTAGGACGCGGTCAGCGTGGTGCTGGCCCGCACGCCGCCCGAGAGGAGCCCGCGGAACGAATCGGACTCCGATGAATAGTCCTTGAAGTCATCGAAGAAGTAGCCGATGCCGTTGCCCGAGGCGAAGGGCGTGACGCGCGCATCGCCGACATCGAGCGGCAGGGCGAACTCCTGGCGGGTCGCCACGCGGCTGCGGATGTTCGAGTCGTAGCCGGCGCCCTCGTACGCCTCGCGGATGTTCTGCGTGGCGGCGAAGGCCGGGTTGATGCTGATGGCATCGGGGTCCGCACCGATCTCCGCGCTGTCGGTGTCCTGCAGGTTCAGCGACATCATCGAGCCGGTGTACTCGCTCGACCACGTCACCGAGCTGCCGAAGATGCGATCGCCGAAGCGGCGGTAGTTGAGCTCGGGATACTTCTCGGTGGTGTACGGGCGGCTGGCCAGCTGCCACATGGTGCTCACCCAGTCGTTCGCGCTGATCGATGCCCCGAAGTCGAAGATCGAGTTGTCGCTGGACGAGGTCGTCCACGCGGAGGTCTCGTAGGGGCGGCGCTCCTGATAGTCGTCAGGGCGGAAGATGCTCACCAAGGTCGGATCGCTCTGCACACCGAGTTGCAGCTTCGTGTCGGCATCGGGCGAGGACTGCAGCACCCAATCGGCGGTGACCATGCCGCGCCACTCGTTGGCGCTGGTGACGAAGCCGGCGTTGGCGGTCTGTTCGGGGTTCAGGAAGTCGTAGACGCCGAAGAAGTCGGCGTTCCACGCACCGCCGGCATCACCCTTCATGCGCAGGTCGGCGTTGACGCCATACTCCGATTGCACGCCGGCTTCAAGCGTCGCATCGAGGCCCGGCTCGGGCTTGAGCCCAAGGAGCACGAAGGGATCAAGTTCGACGCCGAAGACCGTTCCTTCCGGGTCGCCGTAGCCGAGCTGCACGCCCTTGATCGGCAGGCGATCGAGCGAGCCCTGCACCGTGGGCATCCAGAAGAAGGGGATGCGGCCCAGGCGGCCGGTCACGTCATCCGCGA
>JASGCG010000301.1 GCA_030054235.1 Bacteroidia bacterium | reverse complement strand
TTCGCTGACGCCCGGACCAACGAACTCGTGTCCGTGATCGCGGATTGGCCCGATGGAAGTCGATTCCTGCGTCGCATCGTGGTCGAGCGCGTGGCGACACGTGCCTCGGACGACGGCTGGTTCAGTGCGGAGCGCCATCTCCCGGCGGGATCGATCCCCCGGGATGGCTGAGGCTGCACTGTGGAATTCGCCAAACGATCTGTCCCCGTGCTCGACTTGCCGCCTAATCGGGCTACTGTTTCAGAAGTCCCTGAATCCAGTCAGGCCTCCCACGGAGAATTCTGCATCATGAAGAACTGCCCCACGAAGGTTGCTGTTGCGTTCACCCTGCTCGCTGGTTCGATGGCCGCTGGCCTGAGCGCCGTCCCGACCCCGACGGAGCGCCCGGAGCATTCGTGCAGCGCCGGGTGCAACCACCACGCCGAGCCCAACGGGATCCAGTGCGCCGACCTGCCGGCTGGCCTGCCGATCTCGATGTGCTTCACCGAGGATGCCGACCCAGCCTTCGTTGCCGAGGTCACGCAACGCCTGATCAACGTGTGGCTCAATGGCGGCATGGACGGAGGGCTCGCGTACCAGTTGGCTCCCCGCTGGAACCTCAATGGCAGCAGCGCGCAAGGCCAGCCGCTGCAGATCCGCTGGTCGGTGGTGCCCGACGGCGTGACGATTCCGGATGAGATTGGCCTGGGCATCGGCAGCGCACCCAACAACGTCAACGCCACGCTCGCCGCTCGCTTCGGCTCGCTCGAGAACGGCAAGAACCTGATCCGCCAAGTGTTCCAGCGCTGGAGCGACCTGACCGGCCTCTCTTATGTGGAGGTCTCGGACGACGGCGCGGCATGGGGCAGTGCGGGTGGCACCACGCGTGGCGACGTGCGCATCGCTGGGCGCGGTCTCACCAACACCTCGATCCTGGCCTACAACCAGTTCCCCAACAACGGGGACATGGTGCTGAATTCGGACGCGGGCTGGGGCCCGACCACCAACAACTACCGCTACTTCCGCAACATCGTGGCGCACGAGCACGGCCACGGCATCGGACTGGAGCATGTGTGCCCGGCCGCGACGACCAAGCTGATGGAGCCCTTCATCTTCACCAACGTCGACGGCCCGCAGATCGACGACATCCGGGCAGGGCAGCGCCAGTACGGCGACAACTTGGAAGCCGCATCGGATGCGCTGGGCAACGCGGCGATCCCGACCAATGCCACCGGTTCAAGTTCATACACAGCTCTGTCCATCGATGACAACGCCGACATTGATCTCTGGAAGATCGCAGCCTCGCAGGGGATGAAGGTCTCGATGATCGTCAATCCCTCCGGCGGGACCTACACGTCTGGTCCGCAGACGAGTGCCTGCAACACCGGAACGTCCATCACCGCGAGTTCCATCCACGACCTGAAGATCGACGTGCTTGGGTCCTCGGGAACCGTGCTCTTCACGCAGAATGCCAATGCCAGTGGTCTGGGAGAAACACTGTCCAACTACGAGTTCGCCTCGGCAGGAACGTACTACCTCCGTATCGCACCCGTGACCACGACGAATGACATCCAGCTGTACAACGCCACCCTCACCATCACGCCCCCTCCCTCCAATCCAGCAGATGTCGATGGCAATGGCATCGTTGATGCAGCGGACCTCGGCGTGCTGCTGGCCGCGTGGGGCTCGTCGCTCGCGATCGCTGACATCAACGATGACGGCATCGTCGACGGCAACGACCTGGGCCTGCTGCTCTCCTCGTGGGGGCAGTAATCAGCCTCAGGCCGGGACTGGCCTGAGCATCCCTTGAACGATCGACTCGGGCAGGTCATCCATGCGGATGGCCTGCCCGATCCCGTAGATGCCGACCTGCGTGCGACGGATCGAGCGGCAGTGCCCGCCGGTCCCCAGCGCGGTGCCCAGGTCGCGGGCAAGGCTTCGGATGTACGTCCCCTTCCCGCAGTGCACGCGAAGCGAGAGCATCGGGAAGTCGTACGCATCGATCTCGATGCCGTGGATCATCACGGGGCGCGCTGCGAGTTCACGCGCTTCGCCGGATCTCGCCAGGTCGTAGGAGCGCCGCCCCTGCACCTTGATCGCGCTGAAGGCGGGCGGACGCTGCATGACCTCGCCGACCCAGCGCGAGCATGCGGCGCGAACGGCGTCGAGCGTGGGCGCGGGGGACGCGACCTCGGTGCGCTCGCCCTCGCTGTCATCCGTGGTGGTGAATGCAGACAGATCGATGGCGGTCTCGTAGCGCTTCTCGCCAGCCATCAGGCGATCGATCGACTTGGTCGCACGGCCGATCGCCACGACCAGCACGCCGGTCGCCAGCGGATCAAGCGTGCCTGCGTGGCCCGTGCGAGCCTTGCGGGCCCGGTACCGCACGCGCTCGACCACACGCATGCTGGTCATGCCGAGCGGCTTATCGATCACCAGGATGCCGTGGAGGTCAGGCGGCGCAGCAGGCGCGCTCATGCCGCTACTCTAGTGGCCCACCTTGGACAGGTGTCCGAGCGGTTGAAGGAGCAGCATTGGAAATGCTGTATACGGGTCACCGTATCGGGAGTTCGAATCTCCCCCTGTCCGCTTCATGCCGCTGCGTGGCTCGGAACCCCGGGTCACGCAGCGGTTGTCGTTTCCGGGCGGGCGAGACCCGTGAAGACCCGCTCAATCATCGACGTAGGGAGTTTCCCGCCGCGATGCAGCACCGCCCTCGCGCACCATGTCCGAAACGCCTGCGGAATGGGACTTCAGCAGCCGCAGGGTCTCCGGATCGTCCGTCGTCTCAACGATGCTCACACCCTTCTCAGTCAGCGTGACCTCGAGCCGGACCTTGTCGTGCCGATCGAAGAGCTCGTTGAAGACGGGATCCCAGACTCGGACCCTCGCTCCGGACTCCATGCGCCGCTTCATCGCGAGGGCATGGTCCTTGATGAGCATGGCGACGGCCGGGTTGTCGCTCTCGGTCGTTGCAG
>JASGCG010000300.1 GCA_030054235.1 Bacteroidia bacterium | reverse complement strand
CCTCGACCCGGTCCTGCCAAGCGAGCGCGCGCGCTTGAGCTGCTCGCCGCGCTCAAGGAGCGCTACCCCGATGCGGTCTGCGAACTCACCTGGACGAAGCCGCACGAACTGCTCGTGGCCACGATCCTGTCGGCCCAGTCCACCGACGTGGGCGTGAACAAGGCCACGCCGGCGCTCTTCAAGCGCTTTCCCATGCCGCGTGATTACGCACGGGCCACGCCCGCAGAGATCGAACCGTTCGTGCAGAGCCTGAACTTCTGGCGCAACAAGGCGCGCGCGGTGCACGAGTCGATGGCCGCAGTCTGTGAGCGTTTCGGCGGCCAGGTGCCGCGCACCATGGAGGAACTCCTCACGCTGCGCGGCGTGGCGCGCAAGACCGCCAATGTGGTGCTCGGCAACTGCTTCGGGATCAACGAGGGCGTGGTCGTCGACACGCACGTCGGTCGGCTTGCCAAGCGCTTCGGGCTGACCAAGCACGACGATCCGGTGAAGGTCGAGCGCGACCTGATGGCGCTCATCCCTCAGGAGGACTGGTGCCTGGTGAGCCACCTGTTGATCTTCCACGGGCGGCGCGCGTGCAAGGCGCGCGGCGGCACGTGCACCGACGACGCTATTTGCCAGCGTTGGTGTTCGGAAGGTCGCCGAGCGGCTTCCACTCGGTCGTCCCCATCCCGCCCAGCGCGCTCACGTACGAAGCGCCCTGCCCCGCGCGGCGCGGGAAAACGTGCGTGACCGGGCCGGGCAGCCGCAGCGACGCGACCTCGGCCACGCCCACCGCCGGTGCGGTGTTGCGCCGATAGACCTTCAGGCCATCCTGATGCACGACCCACAGGTCGGTCTCAACGATCGCCATGGTGGCGATGCGCGGCATCGTGAATTCCTGGCGCGAGCCACCGATCTCCACGACCAGGCTCGAACGATCCTCGCCCTCGATGCGGGCCTCGCCATCGTCGAAGGAGAGTTCATCGCGCGGCATCTCGCCGACTTGCAGCGAGCGCTGCACAAGGTCGCACTCGCCACCGACGGAATAGCTCCACACATCCGTCGGCGTTCCCGCCAGGATGCGGCGCTGGTCGCTGAGCGCGATGACGATGTTGCCCGGCTCGCGGTGGCTTCGGTAGAAGGTGTCGCCAGCGCCCTCTTCATCCGTCTCGAGCCGGAAGAGCGAACGACCGAACGCGCCGTAGACGCCGTAGCGATTCTTGCCCAGGAGCTCGATGCCCAGCGCGCCCTTCACCTTGAGTTCGAGCTCATCCGTCAGGCCCTTGGGTCCGAAGGACCACGTGAACATGGCCTCGGGGGTGAACGCCCACGCGCGGCCGCCAGCGAGGGAGATCGTCTGGATGCCCTTGCCGAGCGCGACCTTTGAGACCTCGGCGAAGGCATGATCGATCATCGTGACGGCCGAGCCGCGGCGGCCCTGCTCCAGGAGCAGCGCGCCGCCCTCGGGGCCTTGGCCGGGTTGCAGCGGCAGGATCGCGCTCGCTTCGATCCCCATGTCCGCGCCATCGAGCGCGCGCAGGTCATTGCCCACGAGCACCACGAGTTCGTTGCCGACCTTGACGACCTCGCTCGAGGCATCGAGCCCGTTCAGGAAACGCTTGCCCGAGGGCAGCTCGAGCACGCCGCCGATGCCGCTGACAAAGAGCCGGTCATCGATGACGGCGACGGCCTCGGGCTCAAGGCCGAGGGCGGCTGACGTGCTGGCTTCGACCACCGCCAAGTCCTTGGGGTCGCGCACGTCGATCCGGACCAAAGCCGTGCGCTCGACGACGGCGTACAGGTCGCCCTGCCACGCCGCCAGCGACCGGATCGCGCCGCCCGAGCCGGCAGGCATGGGCTCGATCGTGCTGAGGACATCACCCGTGCGGGCACCCAGGCTCAGGAGCCGGTGGCCAAAGCCCTGGTACCAGCCGCCCGCGTAGCCCAGCGCGCACCAGTGCACGCCGCCGACAGTGTGCGTGACCTTGAGTTCGCGCGGGCGCCGGTCGGTCCGGTCCTCGCGCTCGTACTTGTAGGGATCCCCGCAGCCCGCCAAGGCCAGCACCGCCAGCATGATCCAGTGACGCACCATGCCGGGAGCGTACCCGAGCGGTGTAGGCTCCCGGAATGACCGGAACGCGACTCGAACTCCTCACGCGCATGCACGAGCAGGATCCTGCCGATGCGTTCTGCCGCTACGCCATCGCGCAGGAGCATGCGAAGGCGGGCCGCACCGACGAAGCGCTGCACTGGTTCGACGCCACGCTCGAGGCCGACGCCGACTACTGCTACGCGTTCTTCCACAAGGCCAAGGTGCTGCAAGCAGCCGGCCGACTCGACGATGCCATTGCCACGCTGCGCACGGGGCTCGATCGCGCGCGTGCAAGCGGCGACGGCCACGCTGCCGGTGAAATCAGCGGACTCCTCACGGAGCTTGGAGCATGACGATGACGGCAACCAGCACCCGGTCCACCGGCGCGGTCACCACCCGCGTCCTCGAACGCAACCCCAACATGGTCGCGCTCATCGTGGCTGGCCGTACCGTGGCCGTGCTCGGGCACGACGAGGCTCGCTCGCTGCGACTGGGCACGAAGACGCGCTGGACCGCGCAGCTCAAGGCGCGCGTCGCGGCGCTCGTGCAGCATGGCCGAGCACGCGAGGCCGCGCTGCGCATGATGGCGCGCCGGGCGCACACGCGCGATGAACTGCAGCGCGGGCTGCGCAAGCTCAAGTACCCCACGGCGTGCGTGAGCGGCACGCTCGATGCACTCGAGCGCGATGGCTGGATCGACGATGCGCAGTGCGCGGCCGCGCGCGTGGCACAGTGGGAACGCAGCACGACCGCGCGCAAGCCACGCAGTGCAGCGTGGATGGTGGCCAAGCTCGTGGCGGCCGGCATCGAGTCCGAGGTCGCCGAGCAGTGCGTGGCGCGCGGCATGTCGTCGGCGACGGAGCGCCGCAGCGCCGAAGAAGCGCTCGCGACCG
>JASGCG010000299.1 GCA_030054235.1 Bacteroidia bacterium | reverse complement strand
ACCCGACGACGAGCTGCAGGATGAGCCCGAAACCGGATACGCGAGTGGCCTGTTGGTAGGCGAAGTGGTCGATCCGCATGGCATGCACCGGGAGGCCCCCGAGAAGTGAAGGGAGGGACCCGAAGCGGTGTGGAGGGAGTGTACGCAAGGCCTCGGCACCGTGCCGGGCATGACGAGGGACGAAGGGAACCTGACCGGGGTTCGCTTGACGCGGCCCCCCTGCCCGCCGATGCTGCCAGCATGGGCCTCCTCGAGCAACTTCTTGCCATCGCCCGCAACACCTTCCTTGAGTCGATCCGGCAGCCGGTGGCGCTGGTCGTGACCGTGGTCGCGGGTCTCCTGGTGGTCATGGCCAATCCGTTCTCGGCCTACACCATGATGGACGACGACCGGATGTTCCTCGACATGAGCCTGTCGACGGTCTTCCTCGCCGGCGCCCTGCTGGCCGCGATGCTGGCGACCAACGTCGTCTCGCGCGAGATCGAGAACCGCACCGCGTTGACGGTGATCTCGAAGCCCGTCGCGCGCGCGAGCGTGGTCTTGGGCAAGTACCTCGGCGCGGTGGCGGCGCTGCTGGCGTGCATGCTGGCGCTCATGCTCGTGCTGGCGCTCGTGGAACTGCACGGTGTGCAGCAAACCGTGCGCACCCCCTATCACTTGCCGGTGATCGCCTTCGGCAGCGCGGCCGTGCTCCTCGCCTTCGGCGTGGCGACCTGGTGCAACTACTTCTACGCCTCGAGCTTCGCGGCAGTCTTCATCATGTCGGTCTCGCCGCTGCTGCTGGTGGCCTACGTGCTGGCCCTGCTCTTCGATACCGGCTTCGCGCCGCAATCAATCGCGAAGGACTTCCGCCCCGAGGTCTGGAAGGCCGGCCTGCTCATGGCTCTCGGCGTGGCCGTGCTCTGCGCCGTGGCGGTGGCCGTGAGCACGAGGCTCGGCCAAGTGCTCACCGTGACCGTGACGGTCGGCACGCTGCTCATCGGGCTGCTGAGCGACTGGTTCTTCGGCCGCACGGTGGCGGCCGGCGCCGAGAAGGCCGGCGAAGCCGCGTACTGGGCAAGCAAGACCGCCTGGGGCATCGTGCCGAACTTCCAGGTCTTCTGGGTCACGGACGCGGTGAACCAGGGCGTGGCGATCCCGGCGAACTACCTTGGGCTGACGGCCCTGTACGCGGCGTGCTTCGTGGCTGCGGCGCTCGCGCTCGGCGTGGCACTGTTCCAGCGCCGCGAAGTGGGCTGAAGTGCAACCAAGCCCAGCGCTGAAGCGCGCTGAGGCCCGCTCAATCCCAACGCTCGACCTGCCGCTGCACCTTGGCACGCGACAGGAAGATCAGTGTGGCGAACGGCGCGATGGCCACGGCGATCGTGCCACCTGCCTGCATGATCATGGTCATGCGTCGGTTGGCGGCGGGGTCGAACTCGCCAAGCAGTTCGCGCATGCGCGGGTCGTTCGAGGCCGCGATCTGCCATTCGTGCGCGAGCCGGTTGTATTCGACCTGGGTAGGCAGAAGCAGCCATGAGAGGATCAGGCTCAAGGCGGCGATGATCAATCGCAGGACGGCCCAGCGCTGCACCCGGGCGATGCCGAGGCGACGCTGCGCGACCACGCCGAGCCCACCCACACCGAGCAACACACCAAGCCCGACCGAGAGCGCGCCCCCGGTAACGACGAACGCGAGCAGCACCATCGGCATGCGCGGCGGCTCGCCGCCCGGCGCAGCCATCTTCATGAGCATGGGGGCCGCAAGCGCACCGCCCACGGTCAGCAGCATGACGAGCGAGCCAAGCACGGCATAGGTCAGCAGCGTGATGCCCAAGGGCATGGCCCATCGCGCGATGGGCGGCGGCAGGTCCTCGGCGGCGAGCGGGCGATCGGCGCGCGGGGGCGTGGGCGAATCGAGCACGGTCAGTTGCCGGCGCCGTCGCGCTGCTTGCGGGCCTGCTGCTGCTGGTACTTCAGCTGCTCGAGCTGCTGTTCCAACTGTTCGGGCGGCGGTACCTGGAGCTCGTAGCGGAGCATCTCGGGCGCCTTCTTCCACCACTCAAGCAGTTTCTTGATCGCGTCGATGCGCTTGCCAAGGACGACCATGCCGTCGCCGGTGCCAGTGCCCCCGAGCTGGTACTGGCGGAACAGTTCGGGCACTTCCTTCTCGCACTGCTCGCAGGTGCGCTTCCACTTCTCGAACACCTTGTTGCCGGCCTCGCTGACCTCATACTGGCCCTCGGGAACGCCCATCGCCGTGAGCAGGTCATCCAGCGTGTCGGCGGTGCCGCTGCTGAACTTGCACGCGAGTGCGTTCGAGGCATTGAAGGTCAGGTTCTCCTTGGCATTGCTCAGTTCGTGCTCGCCCTCGAGCGTGTCGTAGAACGTGACCTTGCCGGTGTCGGGATCGACGTCGTAGGAGAGCAGGTCCTCGGCGTGCACCATGGCGCGCCCGACGTAGCCGCTGCGGCCACCCATCTCGCAGGTGCGCGCGACGGCGTCTTCCCACTCCTGCGCACCCTGCTCCACCCAGCCCTGGCCGGCGATGCGCGTGATCGAGCCCATCGAGCCGGTCTTCATGAAGTAGATCTCGGGCGCATACATCGCAGTGAATGCCCCGCCGGAGATCGCCTTCTCGATCCACGCCACGAGCCGGTGCCCGCCGTCGCGGATGCCCATGAGCGCAGCCTGGATCTCGGGGGTTTCAAGAACAAGACCGCCGTTCGAATTGATCTTGATGATCACGATCTGCCCCGGGCCGGCCGCGTTGGCCATGTCCTTGATCGTGTGCATGTCCTTGGCGCGCAGCTGGATCCCCACGGTGCCTTCGAGCGGGAGAATGAAGATCTGCTTCGTCTCCTGCTCGTCCGCTGCGGCAGCGGGCTTGTCATCCTTCTTCGGCGCGGCCTTGGTACCGGACTTGGCCGCGGTCGACGGCTTCGTCGATTGGGCCAGCGCAGCTTGCGCGGGCGCAAGATCGATCAGCGAGG
>JASGCG010000298.1 GCA_030054235.1 Bacteroidia bacterium | reverse complement strand
CGGCGATGCTGTCGTTCTGGGGCGGGCCCAGCGTGGCCGACCTGAACAACGACGCGCTGACCGACGGCGCCGACCTGGCGATCCTGCTCAGTTCGTGGGGCGTGTGCCCGCAGGAGTGACGCGGGGAGCGGTGGCCGTACCCTGTCCGCATGGCCCACATCACGCTGCCGGTCGATGTCCCCGGAATCCGCGGTCCCCTGAACTTTCGGCCTGATGCCGCGAAGCACCTGCTTGGGTTGGCCGAGACGATCCTTCGCCAGCCGGCGAGCCTTGAGCCCGGCGAGCGCGAGACGATCGCGGCGTGGACCTCGTCACTCAACGGCTGCCGATTCTGCACCAAGTCACATGCCGCGGCAGCACGCGCGTGGCTGGGGCCAGAGCGCAGCGTGGCGCTCGATCGCCTGCTGGAGCATGAGGACGCGAGCGGCTTCAGCCCCAAGCTGCAGGCCCTGCTCGCCCTGTCGAAGGCGCTGCAATCGTGCGTGCTCGGCGTGACGCCCGAACACATCGAGCGCGCCCGCGCCGCCGGTGCGAGCGACCTGGACATCCACGACACGGTGCTGATCACCGCCGCCTTCTGCATGTACAACCGCTACGTCGAGGGGCTGGGCACCCGCGAGGCCCCCGAGAGCGACTACGAACCGATGGGCCGTCGCCTGCGCGACCAGGGCTACGCCCCGCCGGCGTGACGAGGCCGGGCACGCAGTGCCCGTAGGCTGCGGGCATGATGCTCCCCTCGCGCGTCGTGGATCGAGTCAGGCTTGGGCTTGCGGCGGTGCTGGTGGGTGCCATGCATCCATCAACGCACGCGGCGTCGAGCGCCGCACCCGTGGCGACCGCCGCCCCGCCGGTCTGCAAGGTGTTCATCCTCGCCGGCCAGTCGAATATGGAAGGCCAGGCCGTGGTCGACTTGGCCGGGCAGGACTACAACGAGGGACGTGGCACGCTCGCCGCGATCGCGGCCGATCCGCGCACCGCTCGCCTGGTCGACGGCCTGCGCAACGCCGATGGGTCGTGGCGCACGCGCGACGATGTCTTCGTGCGCTACACGCCGCAAGGCCGCCCCGCGAAGGTCGGCCCGCTCACGTTCGGCTTCACGCCGTACCTGGATAGCCATCACTTCGGCCCCGAGCTCGGCTTCGGCCAGGTCATGGGCGATGCGATGACCGAGCCGGTGCTGCTGGTCAAGACAGCATGGGGCGGCAAGAGCCTGTTCAAGGACTTCCGCCCGCCATCATCAGGTGGCGATGTGGGCCCGTACTACACGCGGATGATCGAGGATGTGCGCACCGCGCTGGCGAAGGCACCCAGCGAGATCCCCGCGCTGGCCGGGCACGATCTGCAGCTGGCCGGTTTCGTCTGGTACCACGGCTGGAACGACGGCTGCGAGCCCGATCGCGCCGTGCCCGAATACGAGCGGAACCTGGTGAATCTCGTCGCGGACGTGCGGCGCGAGTTCAACGCACCCGAACTGCCGGTGGTCATCGGCGAGATCACGGGGCCGTGGGTCGAAGCGCCCGATGCATGGAACACGCTGCGCAAGGCGCAGGCCGCCGGCGCCGCGCGCGCTGAAGTCCGCGGCCCGGGTCTGATACCACGAGCATGCTTCGTGCCGACGGCTGCGTTCGTGCGCGACCCTGCACAGTCGCCCAATCCCGGCCACGGGCACCATGAGTTCGGCAACGCCGAGACCTACCTGCTTGTGGGTCGCGCGCTCGGCGAGGGTGCGCGATCACTCACGGTCGCGGGCGCGCCTGCATTCGTACCCACGCTGCCGGGGAAGGCGGCTGATGCACCCCCTGCCGCGCCGCCGACGAAGGGCGAGATGTCGGGCTACATGCTCGTGCCGCTCGAGCGCGTGCCCGATGAGTTCAACGCGGGCTTCTCGCTGTATGCGGCGGCGTGGCCGCTCGTTGAGCGCTATCCGGGCTCGAACTTCCAGACGGGCCTCTTCGGAACCTGGATGTTCGCGCAGTACGAGCGCGGCCCTGATGGCAAGCACGACCCGAGCGACAAGCCGGGGAAGATGTACTCGGACATCGAAGGCGGGCTTGGCTGGTGGCGCGACACGCGCTTTGCGACGACCGTGCCCAAGTTCATCATGGGCGGCGTGGCGCCTGACTTTGCTGCGTGGGCCAATGGCCCCGGTGCCGGCAAGGGGCGCGATTGGTCGAAGCCCTTGGGCAAGTACGCGGTCGCGCAACTGAGCCCGTGGGTCGTGTGGCCGCCCGATGGACTGAACTTGGCGCAAGGGACGTGCGGCGAACTCTTCGGGTACGGCTACATCCCGCTGCCCTTGGTGCCGCCGGTAGCTGCGTCACCCACACGCCCGGTGGCGATCGGCGACCAGTGCTGGACGCTCTTCGTGAACGCCGCGAACTTCAAGGGGCCGATCGCGTTCTTCACGCCGAACTTCTGGGCGGAGAACGCGATCGCGCGGCCGGAGCTCGCGGGCAAGCTGCTCGACACGCGCTCAAGCGATCCGAACAAGGCGTTCCAGATGGAAACGCAGTGGGTGCCCGCGCAGGTGAGTGCGCCCGCGAAGGACGGCGCGATGTATGCGCGCGTGGCGCCGACCTCGTTTCCGGTCGATGCGCAGGGCCGCACCGTGGTGCTGCACCGGCTCACCTGCTACACGCGCGCGGCGCTGCCCGATGCGGTGCGTGCGTGGTTCGCGGGCGGACCGGCGGCGAGCGGCACGCTCGATCCTGCGGCTGCGCACGTGCAGCGATTCAAGGATGACGGCGGATCGACCTGGCGCATCTTCGGTGAGGGCACGGACAAGGACGAGCGGCGCGACGTCGACTGGCGCGCGTTCGGCACGCCGACCGCGCACGACGAGATGACCTACGGCTATCGCTGGAATCCGGAGCTCGTGAAGCGCGTGGAGCGCGGCGCTGCCGGCCCCGGCGCGCGCATGCACCTGCCGCAGCATTTCCGTCTCACGCCGCGCGAAGGCCACGCGCCGCAGTGGAC
>JASGCG010000297.1 GCA_030054235.1 Bacteroidia bacterium | reverse complement strand
GCACCAGGCTCATCAGGCTCGGGAACCGAGGCACCGAGGTCATCAAGACCCAGCACCCGCACGCCGTGCGGCCCGAGGATCGCGCGGATCTCCTCGATCTTGTGTGGATTGCCGGTGGCGACGACCAGATCCATGGCTCAGGTCTGCAGCACGCCCACCTTGAGCTCGCCCACCGGAGCCTGTGCCGCGACGCGGAGCGCCATGATGAGTTCATCGCGCGTGCGGTGCGGCTCGATGATGCGGTCGACCCAGCCGCGCGAAGCGGCGTAGCGGATGTCCTGCTGTTCGGTGTAGCTCGCGGTGATCGCGTCGAGCAGCTGCTTTCGCATGGCGTCGTCGACCTGCTCCCCCTTGCGCTCGCGCGCAGCGAGGTCGATCTGCAGAAGCGTGCCGGCAGCCTGCGCCGCGCCCATCACGGCACAGCGGCCGCCCGGCCAGGCGAGCGTGAGCATCGGATCGAAGGCACGACCGCACATGGCGTAGTTGCCGGCGCCGTAGCTCGCACCGGTGATGAGCACGATCTTGGGCACGACGCTGTTGCTCATGGCGTTCACGAGCTTGGCACCGGAGCGGATGATGCCGGCCTGCTCGCTGTCGCGTCCGACCATGAAGCCCGTGGTGTCGTGCATGAAGACCAGCGGGATCTTGCGCTGGTTGCAGTCCAGGATGAACCGTGCAGCCTTGTCGGCGCTGTCGTCGTAGATGACCGCGGGCATCGCGCCAGCCTTCGACGGCCCGGCCTTGCCACCGGGCATCGTGCGCTGCGTGAGCTTGCGCTGATTGGCCACGATCCCGCAAGGGAAGCCACCGATGCGGGCATACGCACAGACGATGCTGCAGCCGTACTCGGCGCGATACTCGTCGATCGAGCCGCCATCGACGATGCATCGAAGCAGCTCGACCACGTCGTACTGCGAGCCCGGCTCAGAACGGTGCACGGCATAGACATCGGCCGGGTCGCGCTCGGGTGCCGTGGGCGCGATCGGCGGCATGCGCGCCGCGGGTGCCGACTGGTTGGCCTGCATCAGGCGGCGTAACCGCTCGATGCACGCGGGGTCATCCTTTTCCTTGAAGTCGATCGTGCCGCTGACGGCGGCGTGCATCGACGCGCCGCCCAGTTCCTCGCTCGAGACCTCCTGCCCAATCGCGGCCTTCACGAGCGCAGGGCCCGCGAGATAGAGCCCGCTGCCCTCGGTCATGAGCAGCGTGTCGCACATGACCGGCAGGTAGCCGCCGCCGGCGACGCAGTTGCCCATGATCGCCGCGTACTGCGGGATGCCTTGCGCACTGATGACCGCGTTGTTGCGGAAGATGCGGCCGAAGTCGTCGGTGTCGGGGAAGACATCCTCTTGCAGCGGCAGGAAGACGCCCGCGCTGTCGACGAGGTACAGCAACGGAAGTCGCGCACGCTCGGCGATCCACTGCGCGCGAATGATCTTCTTGCAGGTCATCGGGAAGAACGCGCCGGCCTTCACGGTGGCATCGTTGGCCACGACCATGCAGAGGCGACCATCGACCTGGCCGATCGTGGTCACGACCCCCGCCGCCGGCGCGCCGCCGTACTCGCGGTACATGTTCCAGGCGCTCATGAGCCCGCACTCGAGCGTCGGCGTGCCCGGGTCGAAGAGCCGCTCCATGCGCTCCCGGGCGGTCAGGCGGCCGTGGCGGTGCTGGCGCTCCGCGCCCGATGGGCCACCACCCTGTTCGAGCTTCGCCGCGAGGGCGACGAACTCATGCGTGGCGTGGCGCAGCGGCGAGTCGGCAGTGGTCGTCATGGGAGGTCGAAGCATACGGAGGCCGAGTCCGCCGACCCGGTCTAAAACGCCTGATAACACAGGCGGAAGCCCTCGAGTCGCTTGACCCCATGCGGCGCTTCGCTACCATGCGCGACTCACAACTCTGGAAAGGAACGGGTCCGCGACGGGCCCACTCAACAGCAATGCCGACCTCGACCGCAGCCAAGACTACGACCATCGCCGCGAACCGCCGTCACGAGCACGACACGGGTTCGCCGCAGGTCCAGATCGCGCTCCTCACGCAGCGCATCAACACGCTCCAGGCTCACTTCAAGACCAACCGCAAGGATCACGCCGGCCGTCGCGGCCTGCTGCTCCTCGTCGGCCAGCGGAACCGACTGCTGCGCTACCTCGCGCGCGTCGACCGCACGGGCTACACCGACCTCATCAAGAAGCTCGGCCTGCGCAAGTAAGCGCACGGGCTTCGCCGCCTCCGGCGGCAGTGGGCAATCGGCAGCCTCGCGGCGACCCGCGACAGGCTGCCTGTTGGTCTCTGCCTCCATGGGGCGGTGCTTCACCACACCACTTCCAAGAAAGGCATCAGTCCCATGGGACACCACACCCCCTGCTTCGTTGAACGTGAAATCGGCGGGCGCACGCTCCGCTTCGAGACCGGCAAGGTCGCCAAGCTCGCCAGCGGCGCCATCATGGCGCGCTACGGCGACTCGGTCGTGCTCGCCACCGCCGTGCGCGCGAACCCGCGCATGGGCATCGACTTCTTCCCGCTGACCTGCGACTACCGCGAAAAGCTCCCCGCGGCCGGCAAGTACCCGGGCGGCTTCCGCAAGCGCGAAGGCCAGCCGAGCGAGAAGGAAATCCTCACCATGCGCATGATGGATCGCCCGATCCGTCCGCTGTTCCCCGAGGGCTTCGTCGACGAGATCCAGCTGCAGGTCAGCGTGCTCTCGCACGACGGCCAGAACGACACCGACGTGATCGGCTGCACGGCCGCCTCGGCCGCGCTGGCGATCACCGACGCCCCGTTCGAGGGCCCGATCGCGACCGTCCGCGTGGCGCGCATCTACACCGATGCCGGCGCGCAGTTCGTGATCAACCCCACGCAGGCGCAGATCGAGTTCAGCGACCTTGACCTGGTCCTCTCGGGCCACAAGGACGGCGTGAACATGATCGAAGTCGGCGCCGCTGAGATCACCGAGGCCGACATGGTCGCCGCGATCCGCTTCGG
>JASGCG010000296.1 GCA_030054235.1 Bacteroidia bacterium | reverse complement strand
CGAGGTCAGGATGTTGGGCTAGCCTGCGGTCCATGTCGCAGGACTTCCACTTGCATGGGCGCGTCGCGCTCGTCACTGGCAGCAGCAAGGGGCTCGGCAAGGCCATGGCGTTCGCGCTCGGCAAGGCCGGGGCTCGCGTGGCCTTGAACTACGCGAATGATCAGGCCTGGGCCGAGCGGACCTTCGCGGAGTTCACCGCCCTTGGCTACGAGGGCGCCCTCTTCCGGGCCAACGTGACCGACGAGCATGAGGTCAACCACATGGTCGCCGACATCGAGCGCACGCTCGGTGCTGTGCACACGCTCGTGGTCAATGCCACGCCGAAGCAGCCTCTCAAGCCGATCGAGGAATATGACTGGGCCTTCTACCAGTCGATGCTCGACTTCTTCGTCAAGAGTCCGTACCTGCTCACGCGTGCCGTCCTGCCTGCCATGAAGCAGCGCAAGGCGGGGCGCATCATCAACATCACGAGCGAGGTCTTCGCACGTGGCGTCGGCAACTTCAGCGCCTACGTGGCGGCGAAGGGTGCGCAGATCGGCTGGACCCGCAGCATGGCGACCGAACTCGCACCGTGGCACATCACGGTCAACGGCGTCGCCCCCGGTTGGATCCCGGTCGAGCGCCACGCCGATGATCCGCAGCACGAGAAGGATGCCTATGAGCGACTGATCCCGATGGGGCAGTTCGGCACGCCCGAGGATGTTGGCGGCGCCGTGGTCTTCCTCTCGAGCGATGCCTCGCGCTTCGTGACCGGGCAGTCGATCCACGTCAACGGCGGCATGACCGTCTTCTGAACCCTGAAGGAGCCACAGCATGAGCCTGATCACCGCCACCGTCCTCGCCGGAGCCATCATGACCACCACATCGCCAGACCAGAAGGGCCACCCCGAAGCCGCCTTTTCCGTGACTGACTGGGGTTCGGTCGATGGCAAGCCGGTGCAGCTGTGGACCCTCGACAGCGGCTCTGGCCTGCGCATGCGCGTGACGAACTACGGCACGATCATCACCGAGTTGCATGCTCCCGACCGCACTGGCAAGCCGGTGGATGTCGTGCTCGGGCGGCCGACCGTGCAGGACTACGTCGAGCGAACGCAGTACTTCGGCTGCACGGCAGGCCGCTGTGCCAACCGCATCGGCAAGGGGCAGTTTGCGATCGACGGCAAGGCGTTCCAAGTCACCTGCAACAACGGCCCCAACTGCCTGCACGGTGGAGCGAAGGGCTTCGACAAGGTCGTGTGGGAGGGCAAGGCAACCCTCGATCAAGGCATGCCCAAGGTGGTCTTCACCTACACGAGCAAGGATGGCGAGGAGGGATTCCCCGGCACGGTGCAGGCCACCGTGACCTACACCCTGACGCCGCTCAACCAGCTGCTCGTCGACATGTCCGCGACGACCGATGCGCCGACGGTCGTCAACATGGCGCATCACTCGTACTGGAATCTCGCTGGGCATGCTTCGGGAACGGTCCTCGATCATGAGCTGCAGCTCATGGCCGGCAGTTACACGCCGGTCGATGCGGCGCTGATCACGACGGGCGAGATCAAGCCGGTCGACGGAACGCCTCTTGACTTCCGAGTGGCCAAGCCGATCGGTCGCGACATCGGGCAGCTGCCCGCCACCAAGGATGATCCGGGTGGCTTCGACCACAACTGGTGCGTGGACGGCGCATCAGGCACCATGCGGCCTGCGGCGCTGCTGCGCAGCCCGTCGACCGGCATCAGCATGCTGGTCTCGAGCACCCAGCCCGGGATCCAGTTCTATTCGGGCAACTTCCTTGACGGCATCCCCGGCAAGGACGGCGCGACGTACCGCAAGCACGATGGCCTGTGCCTGGAGACGCAGGCGTATCCCGACAGCATCAACAAGCAAGGCAAGGCCGGATGGCCCAACGTGGTGCTGCGCCCGGGGCAACGATACGACCACCGCATGGTGCATCGGTTCAGTGCGGAGTGATTCAAGCCGGCGGCCCCGGATCTAGGATGCAGCGATGCTGCGTCCTGTCATCGTTGCCGTTGCGTGCCTCGTGGTGGTTGTCTCCTCTCATGCGCTCGCGCAGCAGGACGATGCACCACCCCCGAAGGCCGCGGTCGTGGACATCGAGCCCGCGCTCGGCACCTTCCTTGGCACGCTGCAGGCAGGGCCGAAGCGGCTGCCGTTGGTCTTCCGCATCGAACGCGGTCGCGGCGAGCGCGGCACCGGCACGATGGATTCGCCCGACCAAGGTGCGATGGGAATCCCTGTCGAGTCGATCGTGCTGCGCGCGGACCGATCGGTCACCTTGCGCTGCAATGCCGTGCGCGGCGAGTTCACCGGCACGCTGAACGCCGATGCCAGCGAGATCGAGGGCATCTGGAGCCAAGGCGGTCAGGAGTTCCCGCTGCTGCTCATGCGCGGCCAGCCACCCGAGCTCAAGCGCCCGCAGGAGCCCAAGCCGCCGTTCCCGTATCGCTCGACGGACGTGAAGATCGAGCAGGCCCAGGACCGCATCACGCTGGCAGGCACGATCACCATGCCTGAGTCGAAGGCGTCGGTGCCTGCCGTGGTCCTGATCACGGGCTCGGGACCACAAGACCGCGACGAGACGCTCATGGGTCACAAGCCCTTCCTCGTGATCGCCGATGCGCTGACGCGCGCAGGCGTGGCGGTGCTCCGGCTCGACGATCGCGGCGTGGGCGGCTCGACCGGTTCCCTCGAGCCGGGAACCACGGTCGATTTCGCGCGCGATACGGCCGCGGCCATCGATTGGCTCGTGAAGCAGCCGGGCATCGATGCCAAGCGCATCGGTCTTGTCGGTCACAGCGAAGGTGGGCTGATCGCCCCGATGCTTGCCACCACCCGCGACGATGTCGCGTTCATGGTGCTGCTGGCTGGGCCCGCGCAGCAAGGCGATGCGCTGCTCGTTGAACAGACCGGCCTGCTCGCCGCCGCAGGCGGTGCGGATGCAGCGATGGTGGAGGCCATGCGTCGCACGCTGGCTGATTTGAT
>JASGCG010000295.1 GCA_030054235.1 Bacteroidia bacterium | reverse complement strand
CGACCAACCTGGGCGTCGTCGTCGACGTGGCCGGCGGCTTCGGCCACTCGGTCGCGCTCATCAGCAACGGCACGGTGCGCTGCTGGGGCCTGAACGACTTCGGCCAGTGCGCCGTGCCTAGCGGGCTGGGCGTGGTCGGATGGATCGCAACGTCGCTGGACCACACGCTGTCGCTGAACACCAGCGGCGTGGTCCGGGCCTGGGGCGCGAATCTCGATGGCCAGTGCAACGTGCCCACGAACCTTGGGACGGTGACCCGCATCGCCGCTGGCGGCTACCACTCGGTCTCGCTCAACACCGCCGGCACCGTGCGCTGCTGGGGGCTCAACGATGCTGGCCAGACGGTGGTGCCGAGCAACCTGGGGCCGTGCGTGGGGATCGCCGCGGGCTACTACCACACGGCCGCCGTCCAATCGAACGGCAACGTCCGGTGCTGGGGCGACAACGGCTACGGCCAGCTGAACGTGCCGACGAACCTGGGCCCGATCATCCAGATCGCGTCGGATGGCTACCACACCGTGGTGCTCACGAGCACCTACGGCGTGAAGTGCTGGGGCCGCAACACCTACGGACAGTGCACGCTCCCCACCGGCCTCGATCCGGTCGATGGGCTGGCCGTCGGCGGCAATCACACCACGGCACTGCTGCGCGTGTTCCCGCCGTGCGCAGGCGACATCAACGATGATCGCGCGATCGATGGCGCCGACTTGGGCGCGATGCTCACCAACTGGGGCACGGCAACCGCGGGCGAGCCGAGCGACATGAACAACGACGGCAAGGTCGACGGCGCGGACCTCGGTGCACTGCTCACCCGCTGGGGCGTGCCCTGCCCGCCCTGATCCGGTTGCGGCTCAGCGCCCAGATCGGGCGAGCATCGCAGCACCCAGCACGCCGGCCCTGTCCTCGAGTTGCGTGACCAGCACGTCCACCTTGCGCAGGGTCGATGGGAAGACATGGTTCACGATGCTCTCGCGGACCTTGGCGGCGTAGGGCTTGCCGAGTGCCTCGACCACGCCGCCGCCGAGCACGACCGTCTTCAGGCTCAGGACCGTGAGTTGGTTCGCGATCGCCAAGCCCAGCAGTTCAGCGCTCGCATCGACCACGCGCTGCGTGAGCTCGTCGCCCTCTGCGTACAGGTCGCGGATCGCGCCTGAACCGAGCGGACCATCCTCCTTCTCGGCGCGCACCTTGTGGAAGCGGCTCGAGGGGTAGAAGCCGGCGATCGTCTCCATGCTGCGCACGATCGCCGTGCGGCTGCAGAACTCCTCGACGGTCCGGTGGCCGGGCGCACCGCCCGGCTGAAGGATGACTTGGCCGATCTCGCCCGCGGTGAAGAGCGGGCCGCGCCAGAGGCCGCCGTTGAGGACCAGTCCGCCACCGACGCCCGTCCCGACCCAGACCGCGAGCAGGTCGCCCTTGCCCACCCCGGCGCCGAGCGTGGCCTCGCCCCACGCAGCGACGTTGACGTCATTGTCGACGACGACCGGCACGCGCAGGCGCTGCTGCAGGAGGTCGCGCAGCGGCACGTTCTTCCAGCCGAGGTTCCCCGCATTGATCACGACGCCGTGGTCGAAGTCGATCGCGCTCGGCGCGCCGATGCCGACCGCGGCGAGCTCCGCAGGCTCGATCGCCGCCTCGGCGCACGCTCGCGCCAGCCCCTCGACGATCCGATCGAGCACCACATCCTTGCCCTCGTGGGCCTTCGTCTTGCGCTTGCACGTGCCGACGATGCGGCCCTTGGGATCAACGATCCCGATGCTCATGTTCGTGCCGCCGAGATCGATGCCGGCAACGAGCGTTGGTTCAACGGTGGTCCTGCGCGCCATGCGCGGGACTCTAGCGGCTCAGCCGGGAATCGATGCGCCCTCGCCCGACAGGCCGCTGCGGCCGGAGAGCCTGCGCCACCACGCGCCGAAGGAGTCAGCCACCAGCAGCTGGGCCGGTAGCAGCAACAGCGTGAGCATGGTCGCGCTCAGCAAGCCGAAGCACAGGCTGATGGCCATCGGGATCAGGAAGCGGGCTTGGAAGCTCTGCTCGAGCATCAGCGGTGCGAGCCCGAAGACCGTCGTGATGCTCGTGAGCAGGATGGCCCGCAGGCGCATGGTCCCGGCATCGATCAGCGCGTCGTGGAGCACCATGCCCTTCGCGCGGAGCTCGTTCACGAACTCGACCAGGACCAGCGCGTTGTTCACCACCACGCCCGAGAGCGCCACGATCCCGATCAGGCTCAGGAAGGTGAGCTCGTAGCCCATGATTGCGTGGCCCCAGACCGCGCCGATCACGCCGAAGGGGATCGTGGCCATGACGGCGAAGGGCTGGATGAACGAACCGAAGAGCCAGCACAGGATGGCGTAGATCAGCAGGAACGCCGTGAGTGCCGCACGCGGCAGCGTGCTGAACGCGTCGGTGAGGTCCTTCTGGCGCCCTCCTTCCCGCACCACGAGCCCGGGCGTGTCCGCAATGATCGATGCGAGCGCGGGCGCGAGCGCCTCGACCACTTGCTCGGGGATCACGCCCTCACGAACGTCGCCGGTCACCGTCACGGTGCGCATGCGGTTCGTGCGGCGGATCTGCGCATAGCCGACGCCCTCGCGCACCGTGGCGACTTCCGCGAGCGGTACGGGCAGTCCCGCAGGCGAGACCACCCACAGATCCTGCGTGAAGGTCGGCGTGGAGCGCGTGGATGCATCGAGCCGCACGCGCACATCCACGTCCTCCCGATCGGCCGTGAAGACGTGGGCGTCGAGCCCATAGACCGCACCGCGAACCTGCTGCGCGAGCTCGATCGGCGTGAAGCCGAGCGCCGCGGCGCTGGGCTTGAGTTCCACCTGGATCTCCGGCGCCGCCGAAAGATTGTCGTCGTTGATCGAGACGATCCCGTCGATGCCGGCCATGGCGAGCTTCATCCGGTCGACGGCGGCATCGAGGATCGAGGGATCCTCGCTCGAGAACTCGTAGGTGATGTCGGCGCCGGCCGGCCCGCCGGTGAC